>JAGAQX010000271.1 GCA_017622535.1 Lachnospiraceae bacterium
ATGCAAACAAACAGACTTTGTGACACGAATTATAACACTTTTCAAGGTACTTTTGTATAGGTTATCTTCAAAAAAGTTGCTCAAAATCAAAAATACGAGTTCAGAACAATTCTAAGCGGAATTTACTTTTTCATTTAACCTTAATTTGAAATCCAATAAAAAATGGTTTGAAATCACACCAATTGACTTCAAACCATTCTCTATAAAACTTATACAATCTCTGTATTGTTCAATTCACTCTTTATAACTATTACTCTGCCACTCTCAATTCCTGAGCCAACTGATTCAAGCCCTCAACAATACTTCCAACCTCGGTAGTAATCTGGTTGTTTTCCTCTGTTGATTCTAATGTTTCATTGGAATGGGCTGTAACTTCTTCTGTCACAGCAGAAATTGTCTCAATTCCTCTCATAATCAGCTCATTCGCCTCTTGCAATTCTACAACAAGCTGACTCATCTCTTCTGCCTCTTCAGCAACCTGACGATTCTTAACGGAAATCTTGCCAAAACTATCAGCGGTATCATTAGCAACTACATTCTGTTCTTCAGCATTGCGAATCATCTGCTCAATTACTCGAACCACTCCTGCAAGCTCTCTAGAAATGTTCTCTATTAAATTCGTAATATCTACCGTTGCCTGCTGTGTCTGTGTTGCAAGACTAGAGATTTCTGATGCAACTACTGCAAATCCACGACCAGCCTCACCAGCTCTAGCCGCCTCAATACTTGCATTCAAGGACAACAAACTCGTCTGTTCTGTCACCTCATTAATCATCTGCACAATAGATTGCATCTGATTTGTGTATACATACAACTCATCCAATTCTTTTGAAACATTCTCATTCGCTTGATTTGACAATTGAACATGGTGAATTAAATTGTCAATATTCCTCTGTGCTGCCTCCAACTCCAAGCTAGTCGCTTCCACATGCTCTGTAATAGTCTCTGATGCATTGGTAACTCTCTTCACCGTCTGCTGAATTTCTTCCGTCTTCTCCAACTGCACCTGAATCGTATCTACCGCTTCACCAGTACCCTGCGCAACCTCTTCCATAGAATTCTTGGTCTTATCCGCAGACATACCTAAAAGCTCCATCTTTTCCGACACAACCTGAATGTCATCCGTCAATCGTTCGGACACTTCCATAATCTGTTGCATAAGAGCCTCTGTGCGCTCCTTTTCTTCTTCTATCTCAGCCATCTTCGCTTCATTGTTCTGATTCATTACCTTCGTAGCCAAGTAAATAAATACAACATACATAATAAGGAATATCACTCGAATCTCAATATTAGGAAGTTCCTCTGTTGTCAGCTGTCCCTTAATAGCCAACCACACAACATAAGCAATATTACCTACACACACAGAAATCATGTAGCCTACTGTCAATTTCATATCATTATAACAAAGCAAAACAACTGCAATTAGCAGCGCATAAACAAACGCAACCGGTGATGTAGTTGTAAAGATTATAAATAAATAAAACACACTGAACCCACCAGATAATATGTACTTCATATGTTCACTTTCATTATCACGATTGTACGTAAGCAAACAAGCAATCAACGGTACAACTGCAAGAAGACAAAATACAATATAATATCCGGTTGTCCTGCTACCCTTTATTACTTCTATCAAATAAGCTGCAATTAGTGCTATCACTATCACTGTATATGCAATTGTCGCCATCTTGTTGCAACGATGCATATCGGAAATTCTCCCCTGATTCATACATTATCCTCCTTCTCATGATGAACTGTCTACTAAAGGACATTTTAACATATTCACCTCTTAATTAGCAACTAATATGACAAAAAACGAACTATTATTTGACACATACAAAAACATGATAGCCTCTCATTACTATTAACTCTATAGTATCTCTATTATAAATTAATGAAACTCCACCATATAATCCCGATACCTTAAGGAACACATATTACGCTGACACTTATAATTCTTTCTCTCTTCAATTGCGATTGTATCAAAAAATGTCTTCCAAAGCTTCTCATATTCTGTTGAAGCTCTGTGATGCCAAATCTTTTCCAGAATCTCTCGCTCTAAAGGAGCCAAATACCATTGTTTTCCTTTCTCATGAAATAATCCCATCTCATGTACCTCATCCAAAATCACAAAATGCTCCTCTGGAAATCGATCTGAAAAATGTTCTGCAATTAAAGACAAAACCTGATTCTTTGGATGAAGCTTTGCAATTAAAATCCCTTCCTCCGAATCATGAAACCGTAGGATTTCACGAAACATATGCGATTCATTCCCCACATTCCTTTTTAACTCAAACATCCGGCAAACCACATCTTCTCCATGCATCTGTACTACCTTTGCTCCATATTGAAATCCCATTTTCAAAAAATGATAGATGCAATCAATCTTATCTGTCTCAAAGGACAACGCCGCATTGTATATCATGTAATATGCTTCCGGACTAATCTTGCCCTTAACAGACCGTGCAACCTTCACTGCTTTTTCCATATCCGTCTGCACATAACGGCACTGTGTAAACAATTCCATCGTGTAATTACGTTCTACTCGCAGTGACAGCAAATCATCTGGTAGCTTCGCTGCCCATGCGTCGTATATGGCAGTAAAAATTCCATCTGGAGTATCCTCACACAAATAAACAATCTTATCCATCTACACCACCTCCAATAAATGATTCCGTCCATGATCATCCAA
>JAGAQX010000038.1 GCA_017622535.1 Lachnospiraceae bacterium
GGTTTTATGCTACGTTTGAGCCATCAAGAAAAGGAGGAACAGGAATATGTTCAATGAAAATTTAAAAACCATTCGTAAGAGTAAGGGATTCACCCAGGAGGAATTAGCAATCAAGATTAATGTTGTGAGACAAACCGTTTCCAAATGGGAGAAAGGCCTTTCAGTTCCCGATGCAGATGCTTTGCAAAGAATAGCAGAGGTGTTGGATGTTGGTGTGGATGAATTACTTGGTGCACAGGTGCAAACAGATGCTGATAAAAATGAGATAGCAGAGCAGCTTTCTAGAATTAATGAGCAGTTGGTAATCAAGAATCGTAGATGGAGTCGTTTTTGGAAGATAGTAGGGATTATTTTGTTAGGAAGTGTTATCTTGAATGTGTTGGGTGTATTTCTATATGGTTTTAATACAGAATCCATGAGCTCATCTATGGAAGTGGAAGAATCCGTAATAGATGAGGGATATGAAGAAATGGAAGAATAGTATAAAATTTCAACATTTCTTAAAATAATTGATTTTATTGTTGTATTTTCGAGTTATATTGTGTATATTAAAGATAGGAAAACACTTTGTTTTCTTTAGTAGGTTACGAAGCCTATCAAAATCGTATTAATAGAGGTTACAGAGCCTATCAAATACTGTATTAATAGAGGTTACGAAGCCTGTTAAAATCGTGTTAATAGAGGAGCTGGAAACAGCTCCTTTGTTAGTTGGAGGCAAGAGATATGAGATGGATTAATGTAAATGAACAATATTTAGATTATCTAAGAGAGTCGGAAAATAGAATACCAAGAACAGATTATGGTACTAACAGATATAAGCCATTTTTTGGAATATTGTTTGAGGTTGGTGATTTGTATTACATTACACAGGTATCGCATGCACAACCACGACATAATACATTGAGGCAACAAAAGGATTTTTATAAAATTTACGATCCTCAAAATCCTAGAAGATTAATTGCTGTTGTAAATCTAAATTATATGTTTCCTATTCCTAAGTCTGAAACAACTCCCTTTGAAAAGAATAAAATACATACATATAGAACGTTTGATTCGGAAATTGAAAAAAGTAAATATATAGATTTGTTAGATAAGGAATTGCAGGTTATTAATTCAATGGATATGGGAACAAAAGCCAAGTACATATATCAGCTTAAATATGATAAACCAGAACATGTTGTGGCGAAGAGATGTATTGATTTCAAAGATATGGAGCGACTTGCTTTACAATATGAACAGAAAAAATATCTATAATTGATTGTTCATTATTATGAGATAATAGGTTATGATAAAAACAATAATTAACTAGTAAATTCAAGGGAAAGAGCCGATGTTAATTTCCGTTGCTACCCGCAACTGATGTTTTTTGTGTAGAATTAAACTATCAAACACAAGAAAGGAGAACAAGTATGTTCCATAAAAATTTTAAAGCTATTAGAAAAGATAGAGGTTTCTCGCAAGAACAGATGGCGGTTCGTCTGAATGTAGTTCGTCAAACGGTATCAAAATGGGAGCAGGGATTATCTGTACCAGATGCAGAAATGCTTATAGACATAGCAGAGGTATTAAATGTATCAGTTAGTGATCTTTTAGGGACTGAAATAGAGGTTGAGGAAAAGGATAATTCATTAGAGATGATTGCTACTGAATTAGCAAAGTTGAATGAGCTATTAGTTCTACAACATCAGAAGTCAGAACAGACAAAGAAGAAGATTATTGACGCTGTGATTATTGTATTCTTTCTTATTTTTTTATGTTGCATATATGAAAGTTGGGGTGATACATGGAATGAATTCGGACGAAACCTGTATCATTTCCTAAATGATTAATTGTTATAGATTGATAAAGATAAGTCAAACTTAGAAATCGCACTTGCAATCCGCAAGTGCGATTTTACGTTTTTCTTAGTTAAAGCTTTTAACCCAAGTCACCAAAGAATTGTGATATACATTTTCTCGTACATCCTTTAACATCTGGTCCGTAATCGGACCATTCTTTCTCATTTTTTCTAAGATTGCTTCTTGAAGCTCTTCAATGGTCATTTCCTCATAAGATTTGTTTTGTGGCACAGTGACTGGTTTTTGTGGCTTGTCGGATGGTGTTTCCACTATATTTTCCGCTTGTGCATTTTCTTCAAGTTCACTTACATTATCGCTAGCAGGCATGTTGTTAGCAATTTCTGGAACATTTTCTTCTGTAATATCTTTCGTAGCATTCATTACTGTCGACTCTGTTTCTGCTGTCTTCGATTCTGCAATCGTTAATTCTACCGGTTCCACATGCACATCCTTCCTATCTGCAGGCAACCAAATCTCGCCGTAGTTTCCTTTGATATTCAAAGAAACAAAACCACCATTTACAGCAACCTTTACACCAGATAAAGCACCAACATACTCGCCTGTATTGCTTGCTGGAAGATTCAAGGTAACATCGTTGTCAGCATTATTTACAGTGACAATAACAGACTGTCCGTTGTAATTTCTTGAAAATGCATACTGCTGATTGGTCAAATGTAGCTGTTTGTAATCCCCGTAGGACAATGCCTTTGTTGCCTGTCGTATCTTACCTAACGCAGCGATGAATTTGGTATAATTGTTGGTCTCCACTGCACCTTGATAATAGGCATAGGAAAGGGCAGGACGCAAGGAGTCATCGGAATTTCGTTCCTTTCTACCTTCAATACCAAATTCAGAGCCGTAATAAATGGACGGAACACCTGGTAAAGTATACATCAAAATATGAGTCGGAAAGAAATGCTGCTTATTGTTAAGCTTTGTATAGATTCTTTCCACATCATGATTATCTACAAAGTTGTAAAGCTTCAAACCATCCGGACGATTTCCGCCCATCTCATAGAGACGTTTTACGGTGTGTGCAATCTCAAAATAGTTGTGGTCGTTGTGTCCAGAATATAATGCCTTGTGTAAATGATAGTTAGTAACTGAATGAAGTGTGCCCTCATTTACCCAGCGGATATAGTCGCCGTGAATGACTTCGCCCATTAACCAGAAATCTGGCTTTACTTCATTTGCTACCTGGCGAAGTGCTTGCATATAGTTAAAGTCTAGGACATCTGCCGCATCTAAGCGGATTCCGTCAATGTCAAATTCGCTGACCCAGAAACGGATAGCGTCACAGATGTGTTCTTTTACAGCTGGGTTGTGCTGATTTAATTTCGCAAGTAAATTATATCCGCCCCAGTTATCGTATGTAAATCCGTCGTTATATTCATTGTTTCCCCAGAAATTCACGTTACAATACCAATCCTTGTATGGGGAATTCTCTCTGTTTTTCTTGATATCCTGAAATGCGAAGAAATCTCGTCCAGTATGGTTAAATACACCATCTAAGATTACCCGGATTCCCTGTTTGTGACATTCTGTCACGAAATTGGTTAAGTCCTCATTGGTTCCTAAACGACTGTCTAATTTCTTGTAGTCGGTTGTCTCGTAACCATGTCCTACGGATTCAAAAAGGGGACCGATATAAAGTGCATTACAGCCAATCTCTTTAATATGAGAAATCCATGGGATTAACGTATTCAAGCGGTGCTCTGGCTCTCCGTAAGCGTTTTGCTTTGGAGCTCCTGTCATTCCCAATGGATAAATGTGATAAAATACTGCCTCGTCGTACCAAGCCATGTGTGTAACCTCCTAGTTGTCGTACTTGGATGTCTTTTTCGATGTCTATAAATATTAGTTATCACGAAATGATAAAAACTGACATTTTGAAATAGTGGACATCCATTGTTTTTCTATTTATAATTATAACGAAAATACGCGTGGTGTGTCTACCTACGTTTTCACATTTTTGGTGGATAAACAACGTTTTTGATAAATTGTAGGTTTACTGAGGTGTAGCATGGATAAGAGAGTTGAAAAAACGCAGAATGCTATAAAAGAAGCATTTATGGAGTTGAGAACAAAAAAGCCAATGGAAAAGATTACAGTGACAGAACTGTGTAAATTAGCTTGTATCAATAAGTCCACATTTTATGATCACTATGAGGACATTTATACATTGTCGGAACGCTTGGAGATTGAGACGGTTGTTCGTATAATAGAAAGTATTCCAAGGGAATTGGATTATACTTTTGAAAATCCGGAAGTCTTTACGAAAGAACTTTCGATTGCATTTGCTAAAAATATGCCGTATTTATGCGGCTTGTGGCGTTTCGCAAACGCCTAAATAAGAGTATGACAACATAAGGAGACTATGACTATGGGTATCAAGTCAACAGCTGCCGTTTGGACCGGCAAGTTTACAACAAAAATATTGAAATTAGTAGGTAGCGGCGGAACGTCCCTTCCGGGGAAGGTCGTGTTGAAAATCTGTCCGGATATATTAGGACACTTGGCACAGGACATGAAGATTATCTGTGTAACAGGAACTAACGGTAAGACCACAACCTGTCATGTGATTCGTGATATGATTGAGGCAAATGGAAACACGGTATTCTGTAATGATGCGGGAGCGAACCTTTTGAATGGTGTTGTGTCGGCATTTGTAAATGAAGCAAACTTAAGCGGAAAGATCGATAAGGATTACGCTCTACTGGAGTGTGATGAAGCAGCATTGAAATCCATCGTGCAGCATTTTGACAAGTTGGATGTAACGGCAGTTGTGACAAATATATTTCGTGACCAGTTGGACCGATATGGAGAAGTGTTAACCACGGTTAATAAGATTCGTGCAGGATTAGAACAGTTGCCGAATGTAAAGCTTGTGTTGAATGCAGATTGCTCATTAACCACTTCTTTGAATGATTTATCACATAGCGAGATCTATTATTACGGAGTCAATGGTCCTTTATATGAGGGAACATCTTCCGATATTTCGGATGCGGTGTATTGTATCCACTGTAAAACTAAGTATCAGTACGAATATCGTACCTTTGGACATCTTGGAGGATTCTACTGTGAGAAGTGTGGATATAAGCGTCAGGCTGCTCAGGTTGGATTGACAAGTGTAATTCAATGGAAAGATGCGTCATCTGTTGTAGAGATGGATGTATTTGGAAACAATATGGAAGCGGAAGTTTGTCTGCCTGGTGGATATAATCTATATAACGCGCTTGCGGCGACAACAATTGCCAAATTGATTGGATTGTCAGAGGATAGGATTGTTTCAGTTCTCGGTGGATTAACTACTCATTTTGGCAGAATGGAACAGGTAAAGCTGGGCGAAGGTATGTTGAATCTTGTACTGGTAAAAAATCCTGCAGGATTTAATGAAGTGCTACAGTTCCTGATTCAGCAAAAACCAAGTGGAAATATTGTATTTGGATTAAATGATAACTATGCGGACGGCAAGGACATTTCATGGATATATGATGTGGAGTTTGAAAGGTTGACTGAGCATGCAGCAGGAGCAAAGCATTTCTACTTTACCGGTAAGCGTGCTTATGATATGCAGCTACGTTTGAAATATGCGGATTTTGATACAGAGAAATTCAGCGTAGAGAAGGATTACAAAACTTTAATTACGCAGTTGCATCAGAGCGGAGAACAGACATTTTTGGTGCTGTCTTACACCTGTATGTTGGAATTTAGAGACAAACTGGCGGAGTTTGTGCCGTTAAAGAAATATGAGAGTTAGAGGATATTTTTGAGTATAACATTGATGGGGCTGACACAAAAACTGATATGCTTCCTCCTAAGTGACAAGTTTTTTATTATTTTACCTGTCCACCTAGAAGGGAGCATATCAGTTTTACTGTGGAGTGGATTTTGTCAATACATTCTACAAAATATTTCGTATGCTTCAACCAATTACTCGTGGTCCCACAACATCATAATAGGTAGGTCTTCTGACTTGAATATCCACATTTCGTTTCGTCTTCCCGGTATGTATCAGTGACTTCCCTTTTCACCAGACCAAGCAAACTGCCTGTCTAACACCTATTATGTTCTATTCACTTGCGAAGACATCATAGCACTTGCAACTGCTGATTGCATTTGATGGGTTGAAATGCTATTATCTATATTGTATATATTAGAAATGAGGTTAAAACATGGCTGATAATAGAGAATTACACATTTGTCATTTGTATTATGACATTTTGAATTTATATGGAGATAACGGCAATATTCGCACCATGGAGAAACGTCTTGCCTGGCGAGGGATTGATTCAAAGGTGACACAGTTGTCCTTTGGAGAAGTGGATACCAATGATGAGTATGATATTATTTTTATTGGTGGCGGACAGGATTTCGAACAGGAACTGTTAGTAAAAGATTTGTTCAAGTATAAGGCCGACTGGCTCAAAGGCGAGATTGAGAAGGGTACGGTTATTCTTGGTATCTGTGGCGGATATCAGATGCTTGGTAAGTATTATGAGGCTGCGGATGGAACAAAGGTGGATTTCCTTGGGGGAATTGACGTGTACACAACTGCCTCCGATAAGCGAATGATTGGTAATTTTGTATATGAGTATATGAAAGAGAATGGAGAAACCTTCCCGATTGTAGGGTTTGAAAATCACAACGGACAGACCTGGCTTGGCGAAGGTGTAAAGCCTATGGGTAAGATGATTAAGGGCTATGGTAATAATGGCGAGGATGGTACAGAGGGTGCTCGCTATAAGAATGTGTTTGCGACATATTCGCATGGTCCATTGCTTCCGAAAAATGCAAGGATTGCAGATGAGTTACTTGGGATTGCGTATAAGCGCAAGTATGGTGAGGAGCTTCCGGAATTGGAACGTGATATGGAAGATGCAGCATTAAATGATATTAAGAAGCAGTTAGGATGCTGAAATGTTTGTGAAGTGGGATGCCCGTTCGTTTTTGATAATGGGTATGAGCCAATTAAGTGGTACATATCCATTATTTTTTCGAAAAAGTGGTTAGAAGTTTTGTTATGTATATGCTAGTATAATTATAGACCGTAGGAAGGCATGGGTAATGCCCGAATCCAAATATTCCATTGGCGGGTAGGCAGCTGTGAGAAACGGCCGCCTATTTTCTTTTTTGCAGGCTTTTGTTTGGTAAAGACAATTAAAGGGTAAAAGGCGATAAAATAGCAGAGTAGTA
>JAGAQX010000039.1 GCA_017622535.1 Lachnospiraceae bacterium
ACACAATAAGCAATGACATTCTTGATACTTCCTCTTTGCTTTGTAGCCAGTTTTCCGATTTCTTGTCCACCGTATATCACACACATGGCACTTATATACATTGGCAGAAACCAATCTGTCACAGTACGGTATACCTCTACATCTTCTGGTACACGCACCAAATAATCCCGTCCAATCCCTAATATTCCAAAACCAAATATTGATACGAAACACATCAAAAATAGGAATACGGGATGTTCTGAATAAAAGCTTGCTTTACTCTGTGGCAAATGTTTTTTTGTTTTCCCCTTTTCCATACAGGTAGCAAAGCTACGCATATCAAAGTATCTTAATAGAAAATAACTTACCACAATCGAAATATCCAAGGCGACAACAGTCACTGTACAAAATTCTAGTACCAGAAAAAACTGATCAAACAGTGGCAAAATACTAAACACAAACAATATGGCAAATACAATGCCACTAATCATTCCCATCTTTTTCCACAGTCTTCTCTCAATTTCCTTATAGTAATCTTTGATAGAAAATGCCATGAACAGCGGAATATCATGTATGTACTGATTCAATCTATTTCCTTTTCCATCCACTCTTACATACAATTCACAGTGCATCCAAGCAACCATAAAACCAAAACAAATGGCAGCGCCGATTCCAAAAAATGAGCCCCAGCCCGGAAGACAAATTTCCAATAACACAAGCGCCGCACACCCACATAGCCCCATTGTACCTAAAATGACGCCTTCCGCCTTTCGCAAACGGTTCCATTGCTTGATGTGATTTGCAATCTGTGCGTAGAGATTTTTCTCTCCATCCTTCTTTTTTATCTTTGTATTTTCATTTATTTCCTTTGCTTCCACTTTGCATCCTCCATTTCCATGATACACGAGTTATGTAATACTATGTTTCTTACCCTTTCCTCTAACACGCATTTTTTTCTGTTTTTCTATCACACTACTTATAAGCACTTGATATCCAAAATACATGCACAAAAATGCCAGCAAGGTTCCAATCAGACAAACCATAATGGACATAAACCAATCATCAGGGATATAAATCTTCGAACCAAATCGATTGTCCTTACTTGGTTTAATAAACATTCCCGCTGCTAATATCAACATCTCCAAACCACTACATTTCCTTATATTACACATAGCTTGTTTTTTTGCCCATTTTCTCCAGTTGTCTATTGAAAATGGCATATAGCATACACTTGAAAAAATCCACTGTGACGACTTTCCATCCTTGCCCTCTACAAACAAATAAGCAAATGTTAACCACATGCCATAAATAAAAGAAAAGGAACCAATCATCAAGCTATATCCAATTGTCATTCCTATCCATTGCTTACTCACAGCTTCACTATAATTCATCAGCACTGCATAGACTCCTGTAAACGATAACATCATAATCAAATATATTCGCGGTAACCATTTCTGCCGCCTGCTAAAGTTTTGCGCCCGTTCCATCATAAGCGCTTCCTTACTCAGCTTCATTTTCTCACCCTTTCTCAAAGCATCGCTTCGATTTTATTTCTGTTGTTCTGCGTGAAAATTCTTAATAACCATTGTAGCTACACAAAGACCATTACTCCTTAATCCAAGTATCTCCCGTAAGCTCTAACAACAGTTTAGAGAGTTCTATCTCGCCAAAATTATCCACCATCTCTTCTCTGTCCATATGAGCAATCTGCTTACCCTGATCTAACACCAATATGTAATCTGCCAGTTCATCCAAATCACTGGTCAAGTGGGTTGCCATAATCACACTGATTTCCTCTTCTGCCACCTGTTTTCCAACCAACTCCATCCACTCCACTCTGGCATGAGGGTCTAGATTCGCCGTAGGTTCATCTAAGAGTAACAACTCTGGCGAATAAGAAAGTGCAAATGCAAGCTGAAACTTTCGTTTCTCACCAGTGGATAAATCATCATAGCAAAGTCCTAATTGATCTGCCCCAAACCCAAAGGAAATCATGTATTTATCCCATTTTTCGTAATCAAAGTTTTCATATAACAAACCAAATAGGCTTACATTTTCTCTTAGGGTACGAAATCTTAAAAATTCCATTTTGTCCGATACTAACGCAATCTTTTGCAGGCTCTTGGTTGTGTCTTCGGACACCTCCATACCATCGTATACTACATTGCCACTATCTGGTATATGTACACCCATAAGCAAATTCATAAGCGTGGACTTTCCGGCACCATTTAGACCTAACAATCCTAGGACATAGCCCTTTTCTAACTGAAAGCTGATATCCTGAAGACCAAATGTCTCCTGATTCTTCTTACCCTTATATTGAAAACTTACATTCTTTACCTCTAACATCGCTATTCCTCCCATAGGATATCTACCATATCCTTTACTTCCTCTTTACTAAGCTGTGCATCCTTGCAAAGCCTTAACACCGCATCCAACTGCTCCTCTAAACCCTGTACCTTTTTTTCTGTCAGGTAACCTGTATCCGGATTATCCACATAAAATCCCTTACCTGCCACGGAGTAAATGAGCCCTTCCTTCTCTAACTCCTCATAGGCACGCTTCGTTGTAATCACACTAATCTTCAAATCTCTTGCAAGGGTACGAATGGACGGAATTGGTTCCCCCTCCTTCATCTCTCCGACAATAATACTATCCTTAATCTGATTCTTTATCTGTTCATAAATCGGTACACTACTTTTGGATTGAATATTAATATTCATAGTCTACCTCCTCATCTTTTGTTATTTTTGCGTTGTAGTCGTTGTAAACGAATGCTTCCATCAACATTTTCTTTATCACACGATACGTTACAAATTGGCTCGCCAACAAAATCCATAAAATGATTCTTTCCAGCCATGTAATCATCTCAGGTTCATTGCTATCAACATCACGAATCACTCCCATACAGCACCATATAAATATTATTGCAAACAGGACAATAAACATCGCATATGTCACTTCTCCCTTAAATGCATTTTTCAATTGTACATTCACCGCCGCTTTTGTTCTGCTCCGTTTTGCCTGTTCAATCGAAAACGACATGATATGTACATAAAAGAAAAAGCTAATCACTTGATAAATACCCAACTCCCAAAACTCATTTTCATTCACATATTGGTTACTACATAACACAATGTATACATACGATAGAAAAAGTAATCCAGCTAATCCAACTGATAATGCATAGCTTTTCCATAACATATATTTTGTTAGTTCCTCGTTAGACACAGGAAAAAAGCTTACACACTCTGGCAAGGTTTCCTTTTCGACATTCCATATCTTCACATTCACAATAAAGGCAAGTAGCATAATACATAGATGGGGAATCCCAAATAACGCACACAGTATAGCCCCTATCACTAAAGCTACTTCGATAATTACTCTGCCCTTATGCTGTTTTGCGTCATAAAGTGTTTCTGTAAACATCTGGTTTACCATCCCTTACGTCCCTCCTTTGCCTCTTTCTCATAATACATAATCTCTTTCAAGGTTGCTCTTCGGCTACGGCTCTCAATACTTTCAGGAAAGGTTCCATTTTCACACCATACTAAGGCTTCCTTATGGGATTCATTTTGTTTCATGGCAACCACCTTGCAATCCAATTTCTCTTTTGTCATCCGGTGACCCTTTCCCAACAGTTCATCCATATCACCTTCATACAACCGGTATTCATCCAGCAGGCTTTCTAGTGTTCCAAAGCCAACCTGTGTTCCGTTTTCGATCCAAAGCACATAATCTGCCAACACATCTAATTCTTCCACTAAATGAGTAACATAGATAATGCTCTTATCTCCAGTTTCCACCAAATCTCTCATAATCTCGTAAAACTCATCTCGGAATTTCACATCTAAGTTTCCAGCCGGCTCATCCAACACATATAGCTTTGCTTCTCTAGAGAGCGCAAATGCAAGCTGCATTTTAATCTGTTCACCCTTTGACAATTTCTTAAGTTTCAACTCAAAAGGTACATGATACTTTTCACAAAGCTGTTCATATTGACCGTAGTTAAATTCCTTATAGTAACCACCATATAATTTTCCATTATCCTTTGCAGATAATCCCATAGAAAAAGGACAATCATTCATAATAAATGCTACCTGTTCCTTATACTCTTTTGGATTGTATTTTATCGAATGCCCACAAAGAAAAACATCACCTTGATTGGCTGATAGCCCCCTTGCAATCGGGGTATCCTCTTTGCAATCCTCTGCATGATTGTATAGCTTGTAACTGCCAAGCAAAGTTCTCACTAGCGTAGATTTACCAGCACCATTGCTTCCTATCACAGCCAATATGTATCCTGGCTCCAATTCAAAATGAATATCTCTCAATATGAAATTGCCAACCTTCTTTGTAATGTAATCACATACCAATAACTGCTCCATAACACCCTCACTGTTCTTCCATAAACAGAACTACGAACGTTCTTCATCAAATCTAAAACCATTCTTTTCGTATATACCTCATCCTCTTTCCATTGAACAACAACAGATTTCATCTGGATTACTGTGTATATGTGCACCGCCATATATACACAGTATACACAGTTATATACACATTGTCAATTATGAATTTAAAACTGATTAAGTACATATAATAAAATCTGCAATTATACTTTAAAAATGCTTGCATTATAACAACTATCATGCTAGTATAGTTGCAAGCGATTAGGTTGCAGAAACTTGCGATGCCTGCGACCGAAAGGAGGACCTGTTGGCCCTCCTTTTTCTATCAAAAATTCTACAACGGAGGATTTCTATGGCATTCAAGCCCACAAAACCATTTTTAACCTACCATGACCAAATCAACAACTTAATTCAAAAGAAATTACTAATTATTAATGATACAAATTATGCAACTTCCAAATTAAAATCTATTGGTTATTATTCTCTTATCGATGGTTACAAAAATTTATTCTACAATCCCATGACACGACAATATGAACCCAACACAACATTTGAAGATATTGTAGCTTTATATGATTTTGACCAAAATCTAAGGTCATTAATATTACAATACATATGTAAGATAGAACAGAATATCCGTTCATTAATTTCTTATCATTTTTGTGAAACACACTCCGAAAAATAAACAGACTATCTTAACCCAAACAACTATAACAACACAAAGAAACATCACACCGGAATTCAAACTCTAATCAAAATATTATCCACCGAAGCCAACATAAGTATAGAACATGCATATATCGTATATCAAAGAACAACCTATGGTAATGTACCATTATGGGTCATACTGAATACTTTAACCTTTGGACAAACATCAAAATTATACTCCTTCCTCACTACAAGTATACAATCCAAAATAAGCACTAACTTTAGTAACGTAAACGAAAAAGAATTATCTCAATACCTTAAATTTCTCACACACTATCGCAATATATGTGCCCACAACGAACGATTATTTGCATTTAAGTCGCGTTATGAAATTCCTGATACAACTTTACACTGCAAATTATCGATACCCAAGAAAGGTAACCAATATTTTTGTGGAAAGTCAGATATTTTTGCTATCATGATTACTTTTCGTTATCTACTAAACATAGATGATTTCAAACAATATAAAAAAAGCTTTTCAAAACTCATTACCAACTTTGAAAAGCAATCATCAACCTTACACAAAACCAAACTACTAGCTACCATGGGATTACCTAATAACTGGTCTTCAATTACAAGATATAAGCCCTAAAAGAATACATCTCTTAGAGCTTATTGAATAAATATATTAAACTATTATCTTCTCTTCATCCCCCGCAACAGGTTTTTCACTTCGTCCGTCGGAATCCTTGACTCCACAATCTTTTGAATCCCCTTGTTGTAGGTTCGATCATCTAAATTACACATTTTCATGTATTCATAGGTATGATATGGATAACAGCAAAATGCTTCTGCAATCAACCAAGATGCTGCCATAGACGCATAGTAATCTGTGGTATCCACTTTATCTACTTCCTTCAATACTCTATCAATATATAGTCCCTTTTCCTCTGTCACATCCGACAGAGCAGACACATCCACCGTCCGAAGTCTCGCTATCTTCTTCCCATTCTTATCGCATTTCAACAGATGTTGCATCATAACAATCAAAGCAACACGAACCTCATACTCTTTATGTGACTGAAGATAAGGCTCTATAAATTTCCAAGCACGTTCCCGATTCTTTTGAAAAATCTCCATTCCCATAAACACGCTGTCACAAATGGACCAGTTATCCACCAACGGAATAAATGCCTCGATATACGGTAACATTTCATCCATATCCTTTGACGCATAGCTTATTATCATTCCTCGAAGCATCCGCTCCTCAAAATAGAAATCTTCGTCTTTAATCGCCTCTTTCCAGTCTAACTTTGCAATATCCTTCGCAAGCTTGCGAAGCTGTGGCAGACGAATTCCTAGCATATTCTCCACACCCGGTATCAATGCTGCCGAGAACTTCTGATAGTCATTCTCTGCCATGGTAAGTAATTGTTCCCTAATATCTTTTCTCAATTTTCTATCCTCTTCTTCAAATCAGCACCTAATAACAATATTTTTATATTATATCACATAACAAGAAAAAAAGGCGAAGACGCAAATCCTCACCTTTGACTTATCTTCCAATCTAGACAACTGCGAAACTCGCTCAATCATATACTATGCTTCGTAATAATCTATTCATGAAGTCTAATCGTTAAACACTCTTTCCACACACTCAGGAAGTTCCTGCAAAAACATAATCCTGGATACCTCCTGCTCAATGGTTCCAAAACCATATGCAGCATGAATAAATGCTACTCCAGCCTCACAGCTTGCATCGTAATCTCCCTGAATGTCCCCGACATAAACTGCCTGCTCTAAGTGATTGCGTTCAACCACATTGCGGATATTATCACCCTTCTTTAACTGATTATTGCCATAGCACTCAATATCTTCAAAATAATGCCCAAATCCATAATAGGTCAAAAACGCTTCAATATATCCACTCTGACAATTGCTGACAATGTACAAATGATAATCCTTTTGCAACTGCTTCAATACATCTTCGAGACCTTCATATAGAACCGCACCATGCTGTTCCAAATATGCATTTTCCGCATTGCAGCAATCCTCTAACATTTGCATACGAAGAGATTCTTCCACATCCGGAAACAAAGCGGCAGCTAACTTGTCCATGGTTAAACCCATCACACTCTGCAAATCTTCTTCTGTGACAATTCGTACACCGTCATACTGATTATTCAACACTTCTGTCCAACATCCCGCAACGGATGCTGACGAATCCCAAAGTGTTCCATCCATATCAAATATAATTCCTTTTTTCATGTTGATATCCCTCTTACTGATTCATTGCATCCACTAACTCTTCGTAGCCATAAATGTCAATCTTCTCTCCACATTGCTGACAAACATGGTATTCTTCATTTTCGCAATGAAGCTTCAACTTCTTGCTAGGAACAATATCCGACAAACCAAGCTCCACACTCTCTGCTGGTGTAATATCATAGTACTTTCCATCGTACTTAATACGATATCCCTTTATATCCTTTCCTAAATACAATGCATATACCAACACATCGGAATCGGTCATTTGTCGTGGCTGAACTAATATCACCTTTCCATTCATCCCCTGCTGCTCACGTTTTTCTTTTTCCTTTTCTATGTTACTAACAAAATGAATTTGACCAACATTACCTTCTGTACCATAGGTATCAAACTTTAATTCCTGAAGTAGTCGGAACACAAACTTCACGTTATTCAACATATCCTTTGGCATACTTTTACGAAGCAACATGGAATACTCATTAATTACATGAATATCAAATGCCTCATTCAGTTGAACACCCAACTTGTCGTCAAATTCTGGAACAAAGCCTAGCAAGAAGGTATTCAGATTATGATACAACGGACAAGTCTCTGGAATAATGGTCTGGATATCACCATTATATCCTTCTGCCTTGAATTCATCCGCATCATAGATTCGCAAATCCTTTAACTTTGTACAACCAACAAATGGCTGATTCATTTCTATCTCTACACGAGACTCCGCACCACTATTAAATAGTTTTACTGTCTCCAACTCAGAACAATTTGCAAACATCTGCTCCACATTAACATCATTTTTCAAGTAAATGTTGGATACATCTATGTTTGTTATTTTGGTATTTGCAAACATTCGAATCATGTTATTGCATCTCGACAAGCTGATTGTGCTAACGTCAATCGCCTCTAGGTCGGAACCCTCAAAAGCACTTTCCGCTGTTTGAATAAATACTGGTGCCCCAAAACCCTTCATTTCTACTGTCTTTATATGTGTGTTATATAGCATATAATCTATATCAATCAAATGAGAAGAATAATTGATAATTGTAATATGCTCATAATCGTCATATCCTTCCTTTAATAAATATGGAACTGCCATCAACCCTACCGGTAGCTTAATAACATTATCAGAACCTATGTATCGCAAAACATCCGTCTGCTTATCCTTAATATTCGCAAAAGTAATACAAAATTCTCTTGGATTGTAACTAAACTCGCCAAGCATTCCTTTATAAAATGCTACCTCTTCAAATAAACTATTGTCGTGATTGTGTTCGATAATAATCTCCATATTTGTAACCTCCTCGTTCTAGCAAATCGTTCTTCTTAATACTCTTTCTATATTATCTACTTCATTATCTATTTCTTAATCTTCCTTATTCTTCACTTATCTTTTTCGCTTACATTTTCTGCTACCATCATACCACTGTTTCCCTCATTCGAAAAGTAAAAGAATAAAACAAAAATTCCATCGCATTCTTAATAAAAACACGATGGAACTCTATAAAAGTCAATATTTATATCACTTTACGCATAAAACAACATATCCTCATACTGAGGGAATGGCCAATATTCTTTATCTAACAACTCCTCAAGCTTATCTGCAGGCACGCGTACCGCCTCCATAGCAGGGAACACATCCGTGTGGAAGCACTTTGCTGCTTCTTCCATGTCTTCCATAGCTCTCGCCTTGTCGTCAATCGCATCTAATGCTTCCACTGCATTGACAAGGTTCTTAAGCTCCGTAGTAATATTAGAAAGAATGTTTTCCTGAACAGACACATCCATACCCATCGCTTTTACTTCATTGGCACCCTTTGCCAAATCCCCAGCATACTTCATAACTGCCGGAATAATCTGCTTTCTAGCCATATCAAGCATGGTCTTTGTCTCAATGTTAATCTGCTTTGCATAGTTCTCGTAATAGATTTCTGCACGGGATTCCATCTCCACTTTACTAAGGACGCCATACTTTTCAAATAATTCAACGTTTTCTGGCTTCTTGTAAGCTTCTACTGCATCCACCATGGACTTGATATTTGGCAAACCACGTCTAGCTGCTTCTTCTACCCATTCTTCCGAATAACCATTACCGTTAAACACAATTCGCTTATGTTTGCCGATTAATTCCTTAATCTTGTCATGTACAGCCATCTCGAAGTCCTCTGCCTGCTCCAAATCATCGGCAATCTGGCAAAGTGCATCTGCCACAATCGTATTGATAATGGTGTTAGGCGTACCCGTTGACTGAGTGGAACCTACCATACGGAACTCAAATTTGTTACCAGTAAATGCAAACGGTGATGTACGGTTACGGTCTGTTGCATCCTGTCTAAATGATGGCAAGGTAGCAACACCAGACTCAAAACGCTTACCCTTAATGGAGCTGGTAGCTTCACCAGTTGTATCTAACTGCTCCAATACATCATCCAACTGTTCCCCTAAGTATACGGAAATAATTGCTGGTGGTGCCTCGTCCGCACCTAATCTGTGGTCATTTCCCGTTGCTGCAGCAGAAAGTCTTAACAAATCTGCATGCTCGTCTACCGCTTTTAAAATTGCGGTCAAGAATAATAAAAACTGAATATTGTCATGAGGAGTCTTGCCTGGCTCTAACAAATTCTGTCCTTCATCTGTACATAAGGACCAATTGTTATGCTTACCAGAACCATTCACTCCGGCAAATGGCTTCTCATGTAAAAGACATGCCAAATCATGACGCTCCGCAACCTTCTTCATAGTCTCCATAATTAACTGATTATGGTCTGTACCCACATTGGTTGTACCGTAAACTGGCGCCAACTCATGCTGACATGGTGCAACCTCATTGTGCTGTGTTTTGGCAGAAATGCCAAGCTTCCACAGCTCCACATTCAAATCATGCATATAAGATAAAACTCTGGTTTTCACTGAACCAAAATAGTGGTCATCCAATTCCTGCCCCTTTGGTGGCATTGCACCAAACAAGGTTCTTCCTGTAAAGATTAAATCCTTACGTTTTTCATAATCCTTTTTATCAATCAAGAAATACTCCTGCTCTGCACCTACATATGTAGTAACCTTAGTTGCAGTTGTATTGCCAAACAATCGAAGAATACGCAATGTCTGCTTATTGATTGCTTCCATAGAACGAAGAAGTGGTGTCTTCTTATCTAATGCCTCACCAGTATAAGAAGAGAATGCAGTTGGAATACAAAGAATAGTACTTCCATCTGGTGATTCCTTTAAAAATGCTGGTGAAGTACAATCCCATGCAGTATAACCTCTCGCTTCATTTGTCGCACGAAGTCCACCGGAAGGGAAAGAAGATGCATCCGGCTCACCCTTAATTAACTCTTTACCCGAAAACTCTAGCATCACTTTACCATCTCCAGTCGGATGAATAAAGGCATCATGCTTCTCTGCTGTAATACCTGTCATGGGCTGGAACCAGTGTGTATAGTGTGTAGCACCATGCTCTACTGCCCAGTCCTTCATAGCGTTAGCTACTGTATCCGCAATAGCCGGATTTAATTCTTTACCAAGCTCAATGGTCTTTTGTAATTCCTTATACACTGCCTTTGGTAAACGGGCACGCATCACATTATCATTAAATACGTTTGCACCAAAAATTTCTGAAACATTCACTTTGTCATTCATAATTAAATCTCCTTTTGTGACAATTCTGTTCCTAGCAAATAAATCAATGAATATTTGTCAGATACAAAAAGTCACCTTTTACATTTCCCTAGCTTATACTACCAGGTTAAAAAAATCAAGTGATTTTTTGTCTACACTTATCAACTTCAGCACTTTCACTTAATTTAATTAAGCGTCTGCCATGTTTTTGTATAAAATTCTTATGGAACAGGTTACATTTCTTAATATAAACCCTTTTTTCTAATATATTTTCTCGCAATCTTTATCTTATTTAATGAGACATATTGTATTATGCACCCAAAAGGGCGAGCTCACATTGAACTCACCCTTTTCTCTTAATTAAATATTACTCAACTTTCTTTACATGAATCGCCTTTGGAATCATTTTCTCTTCCACATTCTCCTTAATATATTCCATTAAAGCCTCTGTATCAATATCTTCCTTAACATAAACTGTCAAATTTGGCGTCATCTCATTTACCGTGTTATCATAACTAAGATATGCATCTGCAATCTCAATTCCACCAAAATCCAAAACAAGATATTCCAATGTCTGCAAGTCAAATATCTGCATACCATGAATACCATCGGTAATCACATGACG
>JAGAQX010000040.1 GCA_017622535.1 Lachnospiraceae bacterium
CTTCCAGAAGATGCCGTATTAAGCTTCTATGAACAGGGCGATTTCACAGACCTTTGTGCAGGACCTCATCTTATGAGCACAAAACCAGTGAAGTTCTTCAAGCTCACTTCTTCATCAGGAGCTTACTGGAGAGGTAACTCTGACAACAAGATGTTAACTCGTATCTACGGTACAGCATTTACAAAGAAAGAAGATTTAGAAGCACGTTTAGAGTTCTTAGAAAATATTAAGAAACGTGACCACAACAAGCTAGGCCGTGACTTAGAATTATTCACAACTGTTGACGTTATCGGCCAGGGACTTCCACTTCTTATGCCAAAGGGTGCAAAGGTTGTCCAGACAATGCAAAGATGGATTGAGGACTTAGAGGACAACGAATGGGGTTATGTTAGAACAAAAACTCCTTTGATGGCAAAATCAGACCTTTACAAAATCTCAGGTCACTGGGATCACTACAAAGAGGGTATGTTCGTATTAAATGATGACGAGGATGAGAACGGTGTATCCGCTTCTGGCCAGGACATCTTGGCACTTCGTCCAATGACATGTCCATTCCAGTACTATGTGTATAAAGCAACTCAGCACTCTTACCGCGACCTTCCAATCCGTTACGGCGAAACATCTACTTTATTCCGTAACGAGGATTCTGGTGAAATGCATGGTTTAACTCGTGTTAGACAGTTTACCATTTCAGAGGGACATTTAATTGTAAGACCAGACCAGATGGTAGAGGAATTCAAGAACTGTCTTGCATTAGCAAAGCACTGCTTACAGACGTTAGGCGTTGAGGAAGATGTAACCTACCACTTGTCTAAGTGGGATCCTGACAATAAAGAAAAATACATCGGTGAACCAGAGGTTTGGGAAGAGACTCAACAGCATATGAGAAACATCATGAACGAACTAGAAATCGAGTTCACAGAGGATGTTGGTGAAGCTGCATTCTACGGTCCTAAGATTGATATTAACGCAAAGAACGTATACGGCAAGGAAGACACCATGATTACCATTCAGTGGGATGCATTGCTTGCTGAGCAGTTCGATATGTACTACATTGACAAAGATGGCTCCAAGACTCGTCCATATATCATCCACAGAACTTCTATGGGATGTTACGAGAGAACTTTGGCTTGGTTGATTGAAAAATATGCAGGTGCGTTCCCAACTTGGTTAGCACCGGAGCAGGTTCGCATCCTTCCAATCTCTGAGAAATTCCACGCTTACGGCGAGGAAATCTTGAAAGAGCTTAAAAAGAATGGTGTCCTTGCTACCATGGATGACCGTGCAGAAAAGATTGGTTACAAGATTCGTGAAGCAAGACTTAACAAGCTTCCATACATGTTAGTTGTTGGTGCCAACGAAGAAGAAACAAAGACTGTTTCTGTTCGTAAGCGTGGTGAAGATGGTGACCTTGGAGCAATGGAGCTTAGCACATTTGTAAACAAGATTTGTGAGGAAATCCGTACAAGATCTTTGACACAGATGAATGCTGATTAAAACCAATTACAATTAACAAACACGCAAAAGACCGATTCATTTAAAAATGAAATCGGTCTTTTATAATTATTCATCTATGTTTTTAACTAAAATTTAATCTTTGCAGCAAAAACTCCATCTGTACATGCAACACTTAACTCATACCCTTGTTGTTCACATAAATTTTTCACAATGGTTAACCCAATACCACTGCCCTTCTTACCGCTTCGACTATCGTCACCCTTCACGAATGGCTTTACCAAATCCCGTACATCCATATCTAAATCCACTACAGATACATTTGAAATTTCATAGGAGTTATCTTTCATCTGTATCTCTATCACAGAGCCTTCCAAAGAATATTTCATCGCATTACCAATCAAGTTATCTAAAACCTGTATCATGGCAATTTTATCTGCGGTTAACTCACACTCACCGGTCATCTGGATTCCCAATCCCTTCTGTTCCAGCTGTGGCATATAATTCTCAATAATATCATTCGTTATGGTCCTCAAATTCACAGACTCTTTTTGTAGCTTATAGCTTCCATTTTCCACTTTAGAAAGTTCCAATGTCTTTTCAATAATCTGATTCATGTATGTAGTATTTTCCATAATGGACTTCGAAAAATGCTGCGCCTTCTCTGGCAAATCTTGTTCTAAGAGATTTTCTGCATACCCAGAAATTACCATCAAAGGACTCTTTAAATCATGCGCCATCGTATTGGTGATATTTCTTCGATACTGGTCCATCTCATAGATATTCTTTTGCTTTGTATAAATGGTCCAACTTGAGACAATCACATAAATAAATGCAACTACAACTGTCGCAAAGGTTACCTCTATACACTCATCGAGCCAATCTTCAAAGAAATTACACTGCGAAAATCCAATTGCACAATAATATCCTTCATGTTCCTTTTTCTCCGGAGTTGTGCCAATCGGAAACGGGTCCTCATTCGCAACTGCTCCTAAAGAAAGCCATTTATAACTCACACAGGTAATATTACCCCAAAGATCCATATCCGATAGAACGATATCCTTGTCCATATAATCACTTCTTGCATTAATTGCTTTCTCTAATCCCGAACGCACCTCCGACGGGAGACTATCAGATAATATTGATGGTGCCGCATTCCCAACATGATTTATTTTATAACCATCTAAATTATCCGGCGTAAAATCAAGTTCCACTAAGACTTCATCATCATCACTCAAAAAACGTATTCTACCTGGAATAAAAGTATTATCCTTGAAATAATACTCTAACATTTGTAAATAACTTTTCCCCTCATCATAACCAGTCTCTTTTGTTGCATTGCGAAAAGCTTCGACAATTTCTGTATCTTCACAAATATACAGGCCTGTCCTCTCATAAGGAAATGTGGTGGAATATTGTGCCACAAACATAGCATCTTCTGTCAAGCTTGCCACAACTTCTCCCGTTTCTTGATTTATAAACGAAAAAGCATTATAGCACTCACTTATTTCATATGTAAGTGCCTGTTCAAATGCTTCTTTATCCTCTGCTATTTCAAATTCATCATACACCATGGCAGAAAAATTCACACTTTCCAGTATCAATAAGTCTTTCATATTCAGCGTATAAAAATAACCTGCCACACGGCCAACTATCATCAAAAACATTGTTGCTACTATAGTAGTTATTAATAATTTCTTTAACAAGATTGTTTGAAACACTGGTTTCTTTAATGTATGTGTTTTCCTTTTACTTTTTTTACCCATCGTCATTTTCCTCTCCATCCAAACCTCTGATTTTTCCATCATCATTTTTCCATCAATTTTCTAACCGATATCCCTTCGTAATAATGGTCTTAATCTGCTTGCCTGCATCTCCTAACTCCTTGCGAAGATTTTTGATTCGGTTATCCACTACACGTTCATTTCCTTCATAATCATATCCCCAGATTCGTGTCAGTAAGGTTTCTCTTTCTACCAGTGCACCTTTGTGCTCTAACAAATATTTGAGTATGCTGTATTCCTTTGGTGGCAACACCACTTCCTTCTCTTTCACTGTCACAGTAAATGTTGTAGGATTCATAGCAATCGTCCCACATTGTAGAAGCTTTGTTCCAACCAGTCCTTTGGAACGGTTCAACAACGCTTTACATTTTGCATAAAGCTCCGCTAAGGAAAATGGTTTCACAACATAGTCATCAGCACCCAAGTCATAACCATATAGCACATCCTCTTCTCTTCCTCTGGCAGTTAAAAAAATAATTGGCACCATACTATCTCTTCGAACCTCCTTGCACAATTCAAAGCCAGTAAGGCGTGGCATCATAACATCTAAAAGCAAAAGATCATACTCCTTCTCATAGGCTAACTCCAAGCCGGCCTCACCATCGTGCGCTACGGTTATCTTTATTTCATTTTTATTATGAAAGTACTCTGTAATCACTTCACATATTTGCACATCATCTTCCACCAACAAAATCTGGTACATTTCGTTTTCCTCCTTTTGTGCTTATCATAAATGTCCAATGTATTCTTTATATATCATTCATGTATTGTTTATGTATCATTTGAAAAAGGCCAGGATTCATACCCTGACCTTTTGATATAATAACCCATTTCATACAAAGGCAAGAGCCAGATTATAAATCTATACTCTTATTCCTTTAATTGGGCTTGCAAGTGTTGAATTATTTTCTTCTGTTCGTCAATCGTTTCTTGCTGTTCGTCGATTTTCCCTTGCTGCTCGTCAATCTTCCCTTGCTGCTCGTCGATCTTCCCTTGCTGCTCGTCAATCTTCCCTTGCTGCTCGTCAATCTTCCCTTGCTGCTCGTCAACAGTCACTTGCAAATCGTCTATCTTTTCCTGCATGGTGTCAATCATAAACTGTGTAGTATTGCGATCTAACATTCTCAATTCTTCCGAAAATAGTCCCATAACATCCTCCACATTCAAACAAAGACGGTATACATCCTCATACAATGGTTTGAATTTCGGATACTCACTAATCAACTTCTTGATATACTCCGGAGTATCCATGCACAAGAATGTAAGCCACGCGTCTAACTCACTGCTAATACCTTTATTTTGCAATTTTTCCTTAAAGATGTCAAGCGATATAAAATAGAACTCCTGTAACAAATTCATCTTAACTTTGGTATTCGAATCTGACTTAAAATGATGTATATAAATCTCCTTGCATTCTTTACATTCCATAGGACTATCTTCAAAAAGAACAATTACATATACTGGTTTTACATCCTTATATGTAAACTTCTTTTTCTTCTCATCGCGAATTCGCTTATATTGCCGCAAAAGCAAATCCGCTGAGTAGCATGCTGCACGCTCTCCCGGAAACATATATCCTATTTTTTGCACTTCGACATTGACTATACTTCCATCCTCTAGCTCCACCACAATGTCTGTGATGAGTAATGCATTTTCATCAGCAATTCTTGTTGTATCATTCGGAAGAACCTTTAATATCTTTACTCTCTGTCCTAAAACCTGTGACAAAAAGTCGCCAAGTCGCTCCGGTGTTACCTCCGGGTTAAATACCTCTTTAAAAAATGAATCATACAGCATTTTAACACCACGCACACCAGTACAAAAATCTAAAAACTCCTTCTGCTCATAATCCTTCCACCCATAAAACATTTCACGAAGCTTTTCTTTCTTTTCTATCTCATCCATAAGCTCCTGCCTCGTTCGAAGCATTGGAAAATATTGTTTTAATTTTGTCTCTGTCATACATACTCCTCCTATTATTCATCTATAAAGATTACATCATAATAAAGAAAACAATCCTAAATAAGGCTCTATGCACATAACAAAAGAACCCTTCAATCTTTCTATCATTCAATTTATTATTTGTTGAAAAAATTATGATAAATGAAGTAAAATGAAAATAGAAATAAGTCTATATATGCACTACAAGACTAACATAGACAACACTACATAACAAGTGAAATCTTATTTACATATAAAATGCGATAAAATACACTTTGGTTTTATAACGCAAAATAGCAGGCCTATTGACCTGCTATTTTGCGCATATTCCTTTCTAAGCACACTCTCTGTTGAGTAAATCCACAAAATCAGCACTATTCACCGGTTTTGAATAATAATAACCCTGGAAATAATCACAGCCCATGTTGCTCAATTCATTTGCCTGCTCGATTGTCTCAACACCTTCTGCCACAATGTTCATCTCTAATGACTTAATCATTGCAACTGAATGTGTAAGCACCTTCATTGCATTGGCATTCTCCATTGCAGCCCATACCACACCCTTATCAATCTTAATAGTGTTATATGGATATTGAATCAAACTCGTTGCGTTGGAAAATCCTGTTCCATAATCATCCAATGAAAATTGCACACCATTCTCCACTAGCTTATTCATGTTACTGCTTAAACACTCACTAGACACTACAGCCGCCGTCTCCGTTACCTCTAAATGAATACGATTGCACGGCAATTCATAGCCCTCCATAATATCTAAGAAGTTCTGTGCCAGCTTCTCCTGCATACACTGCACCACAGAGAGATTTACATGAATATTCTCAATTCCCTTTTCCCAAATCTTCTCCTTCACCATGAATTCACAAACACTACGGAACACAAATTCGCCAATTTCTAAGATCATTCCATTACGTTCTGCAATTGGAATAAATTCATCTGGACCAATAAATCCAATATCAGTGTTCGGCATGCGAATCAATGCCTCTGCAGCTGTATAGCGTTCCTTCTTCACTGAATAAATCGGCTGATAGAATACTTC
>JAGAQX010000041.1 GCA_017622535.1 Lachnospiraceae bacterium
AGATAACCATAATTGACATTTCTTGTTACCACAAATAGAACGAAAAATAGAATCAAAGACAACACAGGATTCCAATTCTTTAACATCTTGTTTAAAGGAATCAACAAAATCATACAGCTTCCCAACAACGTCAGCACACCAAAAAACACAATCTCGGTAGGCATAAAAAGTTTCGTAACAATTGTGATTAGTGCACCTGCACAAAACACCAAAAGTCCTCTTTTCCATGGTTGTTTTCCAAAACGCCAACAAAAACCTGATAATAAAATAAAGCTCCAACAAATACTTTGTTGCCAAATTCTAGCAGCTTCCGTCAAAAACCATTCCCATTCAACACCAAACAAATATACCAAATCCCATGTTGTGTGAAACAGTACCATACTAATTAAAACCATTCCCCTAAAACAATCTAATCCGGTATATCTTTTTTTCTCTATCACATTTTCTATCACAACTTCATTCATACTAAATTCACCTATTGTATTTCCATCTATTTGATCTTCAATCGGCAATATTGTATCTACTACAATGCAATATTCCTCAGCTTCAATCTACTACAACTTCATTTATTGCAATTTTAATTGATTTTTGTTCACGTTGCAATTTTTTTCAATATATATTTTCATATATTTACAGAATTACTTGCAACATGAACAACTTCCATGTATAATGTATTTTGCGTTTTCAAAGATAAAACGTACTATACTTTAAGAATGAAGGTACAATTTTATGGAAAGAAAAGTAGGAACAATATCAAGAGGAATTCGTTGCCCAATCATCAGAGAAGGTGACAACTTAGTTGACATCACTGTAACCAGTGTAATGGAAGCTGCTGAAAGTGAAGGATACGCATTCAGAGACCGTGACGTTGTTGCATTGACAGAATCGATTGTTGCACGTTCGCAGGGTAACTATGCGTCTGTTCAGGATATCGCTGCCGACGTTAAGGCAAAGCTTGGCGGAGAAACAATTGGTGTCATTTTCCCAATCCTTTCTCGTAACCGTTTTGCAATCTGTTTGAAGGGTATTGCAATGGGAGCTAAAAAGGTTGTTTTGATGTTAAGCTACCCAAGTGACGAGGTTGGTAACGCACTTTTAACTTATGACCAGTTAGACGATGCAGGAATCAATCCTTACACAGATGTTTTAACATTAGAGAAATATCGCGAGTTATTCGGCGAAAACAAGCACGAATTCACAGGCGTTGATTATGTTCAGTACTATTCAGATATTATTACAGAAGCAGGTGCAGAGGTAGAGGTCATCTTCGCAAACCAGGCTAAGACTATTTTAGACTACACAGACTGCGTTCTTACTTGTGATATCCACACAAGAAAGAGAACCAAACGTCTTTTGACAGAAGCTGGCGCTAAGGCTGTATGCGGTTTGGACGATATCCTTACAAGCTCAGTAAACGGCAGTGGTTATAATAGCAAGTATGGTTTACTTGGTTCTAACAAGTCTACCGAAAACAACATTAAGTTGTTCCCAAGAGAGTGCCAGGATTTGGTTGAAGCAATTCAGGCACAGTTACTTGAGAAAACTGGTAAGCACGTAGAAGTTATGGTATACGGCGATGGTGCTTTCAAAGATCCACAGGGTAAGATTTGGGAATTAGCAGACCCAGTTGTATCTCCTGCATTTACTAGTGGATTAGTTGGTACACCAAATGAGCTTAAATTGAAATATCTTGCAGATAATGATTTCAAGGATTTAAGCGGAGCAGAATTGAAAGAAGCAATCGCTAAGAGTATCCAGTCAAAGGATGCAAACCTAGTTGGTAATATGGCTTCACAGGGTACAACACCAAGACAGTTAACAGATCTTATCGGATCATTATGTGACTTAACTAGTGGTTCTGGCGACAAGGGTACACCTGTTATCCACATCCAGGGATACTTCGATAATTTTACTGATTAAATAATAATAAAATAGGAAAAGTCCATAGTCTAGCAACGGCTATGGACTTTTCCTATATAACTATTCTATACACCTAATCATGATCGCGTGCTCATTCAACGCACCAAGTCACCTCAACTTCTTCTGTCAACTCTTTCGTATCCAAAGGTAGTTGATTTGAAAGAAGCTTCTGTGCCTCATATTCTGGAAAATCATCTGGTCTAACTAAAATACAACCATTCGGAACATACTCCTCCATTGAAGTATACACATTCTCAATCCCAAACAATTGCTTACCTGTTGCTTTGGCAATACGCTCTGCACGCAATCGTGCTTTCTCAATTGCTTTTGTAAGCAACGCCTCTTGATATCTACGCATATCAGAAATATAATATTCAACCTGATAATCACAAACATAATTATTATGTCGAAGCAATTCCAAAATACATGCATTCAGTGCTAAATCTGCCGGAAAGTTGAGCTCAATTGTACGCTGTGTTCTGCCATTATGCTCAATCTTGTCACCCCGCATCCGAACACTCCTCATTCCTATTCCAAATGAACGAAGCTGTTCTAAAAAGCTCTCACACTGCTCCTGAGACCACTCTATTCCGTCTCTCACACCTTCTGTCGTCCCTAGGAAGCCTATTGTAATCCTCATCGCATCTACAGGATACCTTTCGGTCACCTTACATTTCACTACAATCTTTTGCATAATCATTACCCCTTTCCAATATGTTGATATCTCTATCATAAACGAAAGGGGTGACATCCCATGGTAAAGTTTGATATATAATTTATTTTTCGAAACTACCAAATCATTCCATCGTTGTCGAAGTTATAATCCTGTTCCATCTCTTCGTAGTACTGAAGACCCTCTTGACGCTCTTTGTTTGCCTTCGCCTTCTTTTCCTGAATCGCTTTCTTTACATCCTCCTCAAAGGAATCCTCCTGCTTTTTCTGTTCCTCTGATTTCTTTGTGTTCTCCTCATCCTTTTGCTCAGAATCCTGCTCTTGCTGAGACTGTTGCTGTTCTTCTAATTCTTTAATAATCGCATCAATCTCTTCCTTTAGTTTCTGTGCCTGCTCGCTATGACCATCACCTGCATCTGTAGCACATTCTTTTTCCAACAATACATCTCTTGCAGCATATAAAGTCATCAAACTATTTTCCACATTTGCCGGATCAGCGTAATCATCCCCCAAGCTCTTTGCAAGTGCAAGCGCAATATTAATCCGAATGGAACACTCGCGCTCCTGCGGCACTTTATACTCTAATGCTTTGTAATACGACTCAACCGCATCTGCATAATATCCTTCTTTGTAATAAAGATTTCCCTGATTGTAGTGTGCAATATACGGCTCACTCCAATTAAACATTAAAATCGGGCTCATGGTAACCTTGTAATCTGTATGATTAAAAGCGTACACCACAATGGAATTATATATGAAATTGAATACAAGGTTTCCGCAAACCAACAATAGGATTACATATAAACCTATAAATATTTTCTTTCCCATATTCTTTCTACATCCTCTTCTTTGTACAAATGAAATCTATAACCAGCAACAGTAACAATGGAATCACAAACCAAAAATAGGTATCCTCATATCCTTCCTTCGAGTCCATATTCTTTGTTGGTTCTATTTTACTAATCTTATTTTGTAAATCCTTGATGGTAGAATGAATCTCCGATTGACTGGTCATATGAATATATTCGACACCAAAATCGGAAGCAATACTTTTCAAGTTCTTTTCATCAATCTTAGAAAGGGCCTTTTGCTTGTCAAAATTATCATCGTAATAAGTGAGATACTCCCACTCCGATTCCTCTATATAATACTCTACCGGTTTCATCGGACCACCTTTTTCCGTACCATATCCGAGGACTGCACCAGAATCAATTAATTTATTCAAACCGCTATAGGATTTTAGCGGATCACTACTTTGAATCTCGCCATCACTAATAAAAAAGAGAATCTTATAATTACCTCTTTTATCATCTAACATTTTCTGCATGGATTCCATAACTGCATTCAAAGATGTTCCATTTGCATGATACTGTGAACCACCATGTAAGGTTCCAATGGTCTCCACTGTCATAGTTGCATCTGTCGTATACGGAATCATTTGCTGCACATTATTACCAAAAGCAATTACCGAAAATGATGCTCCCGGAAACTGCTCTGTAATATATTTACAATCCTCTTTGATTGCATCAATTCGTCTTCCGTTGTTGTCGCCGTAATCCTCTGCTAATATACTCAGGGTATTGTCCACAACAAACACAATATCCACATTTGGCATCATCGTTGGCACATCCCCACCGCGTACCATAATGCGCATGTTGATCACAAACAGTAGTATCACTATTAAAATTTGTCTTATGTAGCTTGCTTTTCCCTTTCTCTTCACACACAAGAAGAGAATACAGACGATTACCATCAACCATATTGGGATTATCGGATTAATAATCATACTCGTACCTTCCATTTATAGACATACAAAATTAATGTCTGTTTCACTGTTACCTAAAACTTCAATCTCTTACATATTACTAAATAAACACCAAAGCAAAGAAGCATCCAGACAAACCATTTTTGTGGCTGGTCCGTAATCTTTGTTTCCTTTTTCTCCACACCGGTCCGGGAGGTTTTTGTCTTTTTGATATCCTCCACTAGCTGCTTATAAGCTTTTGAAGAAGTCGCTTTATAATATCCACCACTGGTACTCTCCATTGCAGTGCGAAATGTGTTCTCATCCGTCACATTCTCTGGTGCAATTGCAAACACCTTAACATCATTCTTTTTACAAAGAGCTGCCGCCTCTTCCACAGTGACATATGGCTCACCATTTAACTCATTATCTGTAGTAAAGATAATCATACGCGAGCGGTCTTTGTTTGTTTCCAAATCCGGAAAGCTATAAAGTGCTGATGCTAATCCATCTCCGATAAATGAGCTTCCCTCTTCAGCAAGAGTTCCCTCATACTTGTAGTAATAGGTGCTCCAATCGATATTCTGATTAAAATAATCAAAACCCTCTTCGTTACGCTTAATACTATCTTTAAATGCTTCCTTCAAGGAATCCAGCGAATTCAGAACATAGTCATAATCTGTTGTCAGCGGAACTAACAACACTGACTGTCCATTAAAAATGCTAATACCAAAGCGCTCACCATCCAACTCCTGAACTACCTTCTTAAGTTCATCACACATATCCAGATTCAAGTCATCCACCGAATCCGAAATATCCATGCAAAGAAAAATGTCGCGATTCCGAATCTCCTCTGTTATGGTATCAATTTTCGCCGGTCTAGAAAGCATAACAAAACACATTGCAATGGCAATCATAATACAAACCACCACTGCTGCTTTTAATAGCTTATATTCTCTATACAGTTTTTTGAAATAGGCCGTCTCTTCTATGAGACTGGTATTGGCTACCTTTTTTCCTTCCAAATAAGCATCCTTCCGCTTAAATGAAATCAAGCACAAAACAATAATTACTGGCACACCAATATACAAAACCCATGGGTTTATTAACGCCATTCCTTAATTACCATCCTTGTTTTCTTTATTGTGTCGTCAATATTGCCTTTCTTATCCACCGAGAATTCCGGTGCATAACACTCATCAATGATTCTAGTAAGATTTGGCATATTCACTCTTTTAATTTCTTCCAATGTAAAATTATGAACTTTAACTCCGGTTAACTCAAAGACAAACTGTCGCAAAAGTTCACTTAGCTTCTGATAGGCCTTTCGATTACTCATCTGTCCATTCTTATAAGTAATCTCCAACTCATCAATCAAGCTACAATATTTATCTCGAATCTGTACTTCATTTACTGGCTTTGGTACCGGCTGTGGTTTCACCACCTGCTTCACCGGTTTTTCTTTTTTATGCTTCACAAAATAAATTAGTCCAGCCACTCCAATCGCCACCGCTAATACTACTGCAATCGCAACTGGAATAAATGAGTACCGAAACATATCCTGTAATTCAACTGTAATCGGCATAACGTCCTCCTTACCGCATATTTGCAAAGCGATGACTTGTTAACAGCTCCACAATCTTATCAACCATTTCCTCGTCATTGTCAATCTGTGTATTAACGATACGATACTGCAACAGTTTGTCTGCATTATCTGCATCAATCTTCCGTTTCGTCTCATGTTCAATTTGTTGTAGCTTCTTATTCTTTGTAAAAAACTCTGGAATATAAGAATCTGTTTCCATGCTATAGGAAAGCTCCAGCTCACTTGCAATATCCTTACCTAGTGTCTTTTTCTTTGCCTGTCTTTTCTCCTTAGAGCTATTGTTCTGTCCAAACATCAAGCCACTCTTTGCCGCATTTATCTTATCCTGCTCTGTCACACTACCAACGGTGTAATCCGCATCACCAATACGAATGAACAGTACATCATGCTGACCAGCAAGCTTCTTCAAGGTACCTTCGCTTACATCACGAATTCCCTTTGCATCCGTAATTACAAAAATAATCATTCTGCGTCGTATGTTCTTAATGATATATTGCAGACTCTTTTCCAAATCTGCTTCATAGTCATCGAAAATTTCCCTGTCGTACTCGGTGAGAATACGTTCAATGTTATAGGTTCCAGTTCGAAGCTGATGGTACTGGACAAGCCCCCGGCGATTATAAATAGCTCCAACATTGTCGCCATTCTTCGCAGCTAAATAACCAATAATTCCGCCTACATTCAATGCCAAATCCTGCTTTACTTCCATATCCTTTGTATGTGCAGACATCTTTCTTCCTGTATCCCATACAAGCATAATATTGTGCTTTTTCTCTGCCATATACCGCTTTACAAGTGTCTTTCCACTTCTAGAAGATGCTTTCCAATCAATATCACGGATACTGTCCCCTGGAATATACTCTCGCAGATTTTCAAAATCCAAACCATTGCCTTGATAAATCGACTTATAGGAACCATCAAAGAGATTACTAGTTTTCTTGCTAGCATAAATATTCACTTTTGCTCTAATCTTTGTCACATAATTCATCATCATGGGATCATCATTCCTACTTTCCATCCAAAGTTTCCATACTCGTTCAGTTCCTATTCAACTGTTCCATCTTCTCAATCAAGGTGTGCGAATTGCACCTACAATTGCATCAATAATCTGTTCTTCACTCACTTCATCTGCAACAGCTGCATAGTTCAATGTGATACGGTGACGAAGCACACTGTGAATTAAGGTCTTCACATCATCTGGTGTCACATAATTACGACAACGCATAAGCGCAATCGCCTTAGAAACCTCCATCAAAGCAATACCACCACGGGTACTTGCTCCCATTGTTATATACTCTGCCAGCTCTGGTGAAATAAACTTTTCTGGATAACGGGTAGCATTGATAATAGCAATAATGTATTTCTTAATTGCATCATCAATATACACGCGACTAGTCAACTCCTGTAAAAATGCCACATCTTCTAAGGTAGTAACTGCCTGCTGCGTCTTAAATACGTCCTTCTCCAAACGGTTCAAAATCTCAAACTCCTGATCTGGATTTGGATAGGTTAATTTCTCCTTCAACAAGAAACGATCTAGCTGCGCCTCTGCTAACAAATATGTACCTTCCTGCTCAATCGGATTCTGAGTCGCAATAACTGTAAAAATGCGTGGCATAGGGTAAACTGCCCCACCAATTGTAACCTGCTGCTCCTGCATAACCTCGAGCATGGCACTTTGTGTTTTTGCGCTAGAACGGTTAATCTCATCTAACAATACAAAATTCGCACATACTGGACCAAGCTTTGTCTCAAAAGAATTGGTCTTGTAATTCAAAATCTGGGTTCCTATAATATCACTTGGCAATAAGTCAGGGGTACACTGGATACGTGAAAAGGTACCATTTACTGCTTCTGTCATAGTCTTAGCAGCAGTAGTCTTTGCAAGTCCCGGAACAGACTCTAACAAAATGTGTCCGTTACAGAGGATGGAAGCTAACAGTGCCATTCCCAATCTCTCTTGTCCTACCATCTTTGAATAATAATAAGTGGTAATCTTACCAAATATCTCTTTGCTCTTTTCTATCTCCTGGGGAGTAATTGTTGACTTATTTTCCATTCTTTCTTTTTCCTCCTTTGATATCGCCACATCAATAACTAATATGCGCGAATCTTCTTAGTACATTTTATAAACACAATAATATCACAAAAGGTTGCATTTCGGTAGTACATAAGCTTCCAAAGATTAATACAGTTTAATAACAAACTTACTTCCTGTACCAACTTCACTTTCTACCGTAATATTACCATTCTGTCGCATAATAATCTGTTTTGACATAGACAATCCTATTCCTACGCTGCTATTAGACGAGCCTGGTGCTTTGTAAAACCGCTTAAAGATATATGGCAAATGTTCTTTTGAAATCCCTTCACCAGTATCTGTAATGGTAATTTCCGTTGCAATATTGTGCTGGATTGCTTGCACTGAAACACTCCCCCCCTCCGGAGTATGCTCAATACAATTTTTCACAATGTTAGAAATGGCCTCTGTGGTCCACTGTCGATCACAGGTAATCATAATCTCCTCCGGTACATCACAGGTTAGTTGTATGTCCTTCACCTCTGCCATAATCTCGAAGGTTTCCATGATGGAATCCAATATACTCTTAAGACTTTCCTTTTCCTTTTTCAGCTCTAGCATATCGGCTTCCAACTGAGAAAGTGTTAGAAGATTTCTCACGAACCAAGTAATACGTTTGGTTTGCTGGTCAATCTTTGCTACATAATCCAACCGTTTCTCATCAGAAAGCTCTGGAGCTTTCAAAAGCTCTGTCATCATAGTAATGGCAGTTAATGGCGTCTTAATCTGATGAGAAATATCAGAAAGCATATCTACCATATAGCGTTTTTGCTTGTTCTCACCATCATAACGTTCTTTCAACTGCGTCACTAACTTATAAATTTCGCTATGCAGAATGCCAAGGTTCCCCTCTTCCATGTTACTAAGAGCTGGTAGTTCCAAGTTATCCTGTACCTTCATCAAATAATAAATGAGCTCTTCTATTCTTTTTTCTTTCTGTCGATAGGCAATCACACTGATAAGATATACTGCGACTATGGCACATCCAAGTATTATACACATAATCCAAGGCACACGAACTAGTATACATAGCGCAATTGCAATTCCGATTATTATTCCTTGTATTCTTAATTCCATTTTTAACTCCAGTTAAATTATTATCCACGCATCAAGTTTCTAACGATACATGTTCAGATTCTTTTATCTTGTTTTTTTTCAATTCATTCAATGTCCATGTTCTGTTACTACTTACTCTTTAATCCATCCGATATCCAATTCCACGCACCGTTTGAATCAACTGGCTCTCTTCGGAATCTCCAAGCTTCTTACGAAGACGTTTGATATAAACACTTAAGGTATTGTCATTTACAAAATCTCCCGCTTCATCCCAAATTTCACCGAGAATCTGCTGTCTAGAAAGATTTTTTCCACGATGTCTGATAAATATGAGCAGCAGCTTATACTCCATGGCAGTCAGTACAATCTCTTCTCCCTCACGAAAACATTTTGCCGTATTGAGATTCACCTCGGTATCACCGATTGTTACCACACCAGAATCATTTCCACTTGCCACTTCATTTGCTCCGCCATTCGTCGCTCCATTCATCATACCACTTCTTCTAAGAATGGCTTTCATTCTGGCAAGCAGTTCACGAATCCGGAACGGTTTTGCTATGTAATCATCTGCACCCTGTTCTAGAGCAAGCACGGTATGCACTTCATCATCACAGGCAGTCAGAAATAGAATTGGTATCTGACTCTTTGCTCTTACTGCCTTACAAATCTGGTATCCGTCTCCATCTGGCAGCATCACATCCAAAAGACAAATTTGTAACTCTTGTTCTGAATTCACAATATCCAACGCATCCTTCATGGTGGATGCACTAATCACCTGATATCCTTCCTGTTCCAAAGAAATTTGCAATCCTTCCAAAATGATTGTATCATCTTCAACTACTAAAACATTCATAACTCTTCTGTATTCCTTCCTCTATCTATATTAAACTTAATGTACTCAGACAACGACATCGGTTCTATAAGTATTTTCCACTTCTTCACACATAAGCTCGCTGCAAGATCCATCTATACACAAATGCATTTATCTACATTATATCTACTCTACACGCCAAAACCACCTATATATTATCCATCCTATAACAATCAAGCTCCATTACAAGGATGCAATGGAGCTTTCAGTCAAGTCAACTTATTATACACTTTCTCTACGTATATCTTCAAGGATATTTTCTGTTTTTTCCACTTTGAAGGTAATAAATGTGATTGCAAACAATGCAACAGTAGCTATTAGAATTGCCACAATATATACCCACCATACATTTGGCATACTTACTGCTCCAATCAATCTAGACAATGTCATCTGTACTACTACAATTACCGGTGTTGACACAAGCACTGCAACGAGAATACTTCTTGTCAAAATCGAACCACACTCAAATGCAAGCATCTTATGTAACTGGTCATCTGTCATACCCATGGAACGGAGAATTGCGTACTCTTTCTTTCGTCCTGCAATTCGACCTCTTGCAGAATTGTAGAGGTTCAACAAGCAAATGATAGATGTAAGAATTACAAAGCAGATTAACAGTACTCGGATTGCAGAATTTAATGCACTTGCCATGGTTTCTGCATCAAACGACGCCTTACTATACACGAGTACGCCATCGGCTTCACCATTTAACGTATCCATGGACATCTGGCTTAAGGTGTCATTTAACGGACATACCGGATTTTCAAATTTTGCATATGCCATCTTGTAAATACTAGCTGGATTTTCATTTCCTTTCATCATCAACTCACTCATTTTTTCCATCGTTGCTTTATTCGTGATGACCCACAAATTACAGTCGTTAAAGGTTACGTAATCCGCTAGCTGCTCATTGGTTGCATATCCAGCCACTGTTACAGACATACAGTATTCGTTTCCAAACTCTTTCGTCTCATCCTTTTCATTTTTTACCAATACATCAAAGGATTCTCCTACCTGTTTCGATGTCATCTCCTTAATTTCAAACACCTGCAAATCCACCTTGTCACCATATATGTCATTATGTGTTGATAACATACCTTCCTGTACTGCTATGACAGGAAATGTAGAAGCATTCTGAATAATACTCTCATCTGCACCAGTTGCCGCTGCCACCTTTGCAAAGGTTTCATCATCCAAGCCAACAAAATTGATATGTGCCTGTGTTCTCTTTTTCTTATAAAACTCCTTTTCAGATTCCGGCAAACCATAGAGATCCATAATCTTCTCATCAACAGACCAGTATTCCTCACTTAACACATCCGGCTCAGCCACACAACCAGCAACTGCAACAAACGTTTCCTTTACATCTGCCACATTCTCATCTGCAAGCAATTGCTCCTTCATGCTTTCATACTGTGCGTCTGTGTTATCACCCCAATTAGTAGCGATTGTATAATCATAGTCAAACTGTGGATTCATAGTTCCATCATCCACCATGATATAGGTAATCATTTTGTTAAGGGTTACAGTACCAAATGTTGTCACAATGAGAATCATCATAAACACAGATACGGCAGCAATGATTCCTCTTGTCTTCTTTTTCTCACGGCTAATTGAGTTGCTTGCAAGCATTCCCTCTGTGCCAAACATACGAAGTGCTCGCTTATTCATAGCATGCTTTCTCTTGCTTCGGCTGGCATTTCCTCTGATACACTCAATCGGTCCAATCTTGCCAATCTTTCTTGCTGGCAAATATGCTGAAATCCAAACGGTAATCACTGAAAATACGATTGTAAAAATGATACCAGACACCGATATATCAAGGGAAACTCTATCGATATTAGAGCCTGCAAATGCTCCAAAAAACTGGTCAATGTATGGCTTTAATGCCTGCATTCCTAATTGAATTACCAAGAGTCCAACAATAAATCCCATCGGCAATGCAACCAATAGTAATGTAAATGCTTCATAGTACACGCTGCTTCGTTTCTGCTTTCCGGTTGCACCTACAGAAGAAAGCATTCCAAGATACTTGCTACGTTCCTCAAAGGACATATTGAACACATTGTAAATCAAAACTACAGATGCTACGATGATTAATACTACAAAGAATACGGACATCACATTGACCAAAGTGTTAATTGTATTATCCGAAGAATTACCGGAAAAAGCCATTACCATGTCATTGCTTTCCACGCGGTCCTCGTCATCCACGATACTCATAACCGTTGCAACAAAATCATCCTGTGTACGCAAATCGAACTGCATCGAAACATTAAATGTTTCACTGGCAACAGAACCCTCTTCCAATAAGCAAATGGCTGTATAACCTGCAGCATCCTTTCTTTCGAAAGCAGGTTTTTCAATAAATCCAACTACTGTATAGGTGTTCTTTACCCCTACATATTCATGCTCTTCATGAAAATCTTCTGTAGACTCACCATAATATGGAAAACCCTGTGGTGCTTCTAAGCGTTTTCCAGATGGCAACTCAAAATTATAATACGGAAACATCAATGTTCCACCGTCATTTTTATCGCTTACAATATAACGCTTAAAACAATCTACCGATACGGTATCGCCAACTTTAATCTTTGCTCCATCTTCCACCGCTTCTGCATTGATTACAATTTCATTCTTGTTTTCAGGCAATCTACCTTCTGTCAAACGGATATTCATCCAATCAAAAGCAGCTGTATCATATGCTTTCATCTGTAAAAATGGTCTCTCTGCATTGGCTGAAGCTGCAAACTCACTGTGCTCATAATTGGCAGATATCACTGTTCCTTTTACATGTTCTACCTGCTTCAACTCTTCATACTGTTTCTCATTTACATCATATGCACTTACGTGCCATTTTCCCTTATCCTGTGATGCTAGTGTTTCCAAATAATGCATGGCTGTTTCTTTACCTACAAACACACAGGTCATAAGCATTACCATACACACAATTCCAAATAGTGTAGTAAAAGTACGCTTCTTATTCTTTTTCATATATTGTCTTGTAACGTGATGTACAATTTTTCGATTAGTCATTGTTGTTTCCTCCTAATACACGGATACGCTCGTCTTTTGTGATCTTTCCATCTTCAATATAAATGATTCTGTCTGCCTGTAATGCAATGCTCTCGTCATGGGTGATGAGAATCAGTGTCTGCTTGTGGTCTCGGTTCGAAGCCTTTAGAAGCTTCATAATTTCTTCACCGGTCTTGCGATCCAAGTTACCGGTTGGCTCATCTGCCAACACAATTGCTGGACGGTTAAACATCGCTCTACCAATGGATACTCTTTGTTGCTGTCCACCGGACAACTGGCTTGGCAAGTTGTTTCTTCTCTCGGATAATCCTAAGTACTCTACAATCTCATCTAATCTCTCTTGGTCTAGCTTTCTTCCGTCTAACAAATGAGGAAGTGTAATGTTCTCATCTACATTTAATACCGGCATCAGATTGTAAAACTGATAAATCAATCCAATCTGTCTTCTTCGAAAGATTGCTAGCTTATCTTCCTTTAATCCGTGAAGGTCAGTTCCTTCAATAAATACCTTTCCTTCCGTTGGCTTATCTACGCCACCAAGAATGTGTAACAGGGTGGACTTACCACTACCGGATGGTCCGACAATGGATACGAACTCTCCTTTCTCTACACTGAAGGATACGTTATCCAATGCTTTAATCTTTGTATTTCCTTCTCCATATGTCTTTGTTAAATTCTCACATCTTAAAATTTCCATTTCCTTTTCCTCCTGAATATATGAACATGTATTTTTGTTTTTGTCAGCTAACTTGAGCTTATTATAACAAATGTTGGAAAAAGAAAATGACTCTAAGGTGAATTTCTTAGTGACATTTTTGTCACTTTCAAAAAAGTGAAAAAAAGAGATGCCACAATTGCGACATCTCTTTCAATAAACTTCATATACTTATCTTTCAACGAATAACCTAGGATTGTGCTTCCTTTCCGCCAAACATTTCCATGATATCCCAGCGATAATTCGTCTGTGTAGGATACTTATCCTTTGGTACAGTATCACCGCTATACGCTTCATACTGCTTGATGACATCTTCGTCTAATAAGTAGAAAATTATACTATCATATACTTCTCCTGCCTCCATATGGATTGTTCCAAGCGATTCTTTGTTGTTCACCTCTGATACACCACGGTACAAAATATCACCATTGTCATCAGTAATACAGATTCCTACATAAAATGGTTCCACTTCCTCTAAGGAATAATAATACACATCATAGTCGTTGGTTTCATATGCCATATAATCATAATAATTAAACCCTTCTGCCTCTGTCAATTTGGTATAATCTACCTTATCAAATAACATACCATAGATACCAACTACATATCCTACAGAATCCTTTACTTCTAAGTTTTTGATATAGCCACCAAATCCTGCCCTAAAACCGTCATTATCAAATTCTTCATCGGCACGATGCAACAATTCTCTGTACTCCTTGATATTATTATATCGAATCAGCTGTACACCAA
>JAGAQX010000042.1 GCA_017622535.1 Lachnospiraceae bacterium
ACATCATATTTATAATCCTTCATCACATTCCACCATTCTATATCTATCCTGCTTAAATCTCTTCTTTATATCCTATCGTTTCCTTTGTACATCTATACTCTTTGTTACTCTCTCTTTTTACACTCTTTCTTTTTCCTCAATTTTCTTATTTAACAAATTAAGCACTCGTTTCTTGTCACCACTCCAAAGGGGTGCTACTAACGTTTTCTTATCACCATCACCTGTCATCCGATGGATTACCATTCTTTCAGGCAAAATTGCAATACAATCTGCTACCAAGGAAGTGTATTCATCCATGCTCATCACATTAAACACACCACTATGATATTCTTTTTCCAAATCCGTACCCTTGATTACATGAAGAAGCTGAAGCTTTATTCCGTTCACACCACTATTCCCGACATATCGAACTGTTTCTAACATCTCTTTCTTACTTTCTCCAGGCAGACCCAATATGACATGAACAATAATATCCACACCAATTTGTTTTAATCTTTGAACTGCTTCATCGTATACCTCTAACGGATATCCTCTTCTTATATAGTTTGCTGTGCTTTCATGAATGGTCTGCAATCCTAACTCCACCCATACTGGTTTAATAGCATTCATTTCTTGTAATAGTGCTATCACCTCATCCGGTAAACAATCTGGTCGTGTAGCAATAGAAATTGCAACAATATCTGGATGCCTGACTGCTTCCATATATTTACTTCTTAACTCCTCAACAGGAGCATATGTATTCGTAAACGCTTGAAAATACGCAATATACTTACCATTAGAAATTTTATTTAACAGACGTTGTTTTCCATTTTCAATCTGTTCTGTAATCGTATTCATTCTACTTTCAGCGAAATCACCAGATCCCATTCCCGAACAGAAAATACATCCTCTTGTATCAATACTACCATCTCGATTAGGACAGGTAAAACCACCGTCAATTGCAATCTTATATACTTTTTCACCAAAGGTATCTTTCAGATACTGATTCAACAAATAATATTGCATCTCTACACTCCCACAAATCGTCATCTATTCTTTGTTTCATTAATGACAGTTATCATTTACTCATTCATCATTATTCTAGCACAAATACATTCTCTATAAAAGAAGAAAGCTGTTACAGAGCACTGTAACAGCTTTCATTCATTACAATTGATTATCTTTACTTTAATGATTATATGCCCGCTTTATTTCGCGAACCAATATTATTCTTCTCTTAAGTTGTACTCTTCAACAGTCTCCTTCAAGGCATTTGCACAATTAATCAACTCATCACTAATTGCTGCATTCTCCTGTGAGGTTGCTGCATTGGAATCAATAATGCTAGCAATTTCATTGATATTCTTTTCAATCTCTTCCACTGCCTCTGCCTGACTCTTAACAAATTCTGTAATCTGCATAATATCTTCATTGGACTTCAAAGAATTATTGATACCAGTCTGTAATGTTACAGATGTCTTATCAGCTAATTCCTTACCAATATCTACGGCACGCATAGAATTTTCAATCAACTTTGTAATGTTGTCTGTAGCATCTGCAGATGCAGTAGCAAGCTTACTAATCTCATCTGCTACAACCGCAAATCCTCTTCCAGCTTCACCGGCTCTAGCAGCCTCAATAGAAGCATTCAACGCCAACAAGTTCGTCTCATCAGAAATCTCACTAATTGTTGTAATAATCATTCCAATCTGTTGTGATGTATCCTCAATTGTTCCCATTGCATCTAACAAGGACTTCATCTCTGCATTACCCTGTGCAAGCTGTTCATTGGTAAGCTCTGATACCTGACTTGCAGCTTCTGCATTCTGTGTAATACGTTGAATTTGATCCGCTAATACCTCAATATTGGATACCAATCCCTGAATTGCTAAGTTCTGTTCAGAAGCACCCTGTGCAACCTGCATGGTACTTTCCTGAACCTGTCCTGAGAAATTAACTACAATTTCAGACTGTTCATTAACCTGTCCAAATGCAAAGTTCAACTTATCAATGATTGTGTTCAAGCCATTCTGAATTGCGATAAATGCACCTTGATATTCTACATCCGATTCAACCGCTAAGTTGTTATTGGAAATGTTATTAACAACAAATGTGATATCACTAATATAAGTTTTCAAATTGGTAACAAGCTCTGTTAACGATACGGTAAGCATCGCAATCTCTTCCGCCAAAGGATCTTCATTGAATACCACATTCAAATCTCCTTCTGACATCTGAATTACCTTCTCACTAATGGTACCAAGCGGACGGAACCAACGATCCATTTCATTATTACAATATCGCTTGATATACTTTCTGACAACAAACAACAAAATAACTAACAATATCATCACAATGATTGTAATCTTCATATTCTCTGCTGTTGGCATAATATATACAACCTTCCAACCTACAGATGGAATATCCGCAGACATTGCAGACTTTGTGCCAAAGGTATGGTCTTTCACCAAAACACTCTTACCTGTCTCAACAAGCTTTTTCATTTTACCTTTATTCACTGTCTCTAATGTATAGGATGTATCTCCCTGAATCATCCATTCCTCGTTTGGATGTGTAATAATCGTGTTGGCTTTCGATACTAAAAATGCATAAGACTTATCCTGATAGCTACTCTCCATCAATCCAACCATATCATCCATATACAAATCCATACCACAAACACCAAGAAATGTTCCATTACTTACCATTGGTTTTGCGATTGTAATGCAATATCCACCGGACTGTACATCTAAGTATGGTTCAGATACATACACACCCTCTTCCAAATCCTTGGAACTCGTATACCATTCACGGGTTCTATGATCAAAATCTGCTGGTGGTACCCATCCACCACTCATAACCAATTCCTTATTGTCATATGCCACATATACGGCAGATAAACTATCATTGGATGCAACAATGGTATCCACATATGCTAATGTAGCAGCTCTTCCCTGAATCTGCTTGTTCTCTATCATGACAACCAAGCTTTCCAACTGCGATACATTCTTGCTAAATTTTTCATTCACTTGCGAAGAATATTCCAATACGCTTGATTTCATACGATATTGGCTTAACTGTGTGGCAAAAATCAAAGTAATCAGTATTGTGCCCACTCCCAAGCCTACTAAAAGTATGGTCACTATCTTCATAATAACCTTACTAATTCTGTTAATATATGACCCCTGCATATACAATCCTCCTTCTCTTTCGTAACATCCGTTCTTCACGCAACAAACACAAGATGTATTGTCGCAATCAATTACATATATTTTACTATATACTAGATTTAGTTGCAAGCAAGTTTCAAATCATTTATAATCAATTTTGTCCTAATATCGTTATCATTCTTTTGAGAATGCGCTATAGTACAGAATCAGAATAAAACATAAAAACTCATCAAATACAAAGGAGAATACAAATTATGGCTAATACATATCTCGCAGGAGAGCAAACCAAACGCAATATACTAAGAGAAAGCAAAAAACTATTTTATAAAAAAGGCTATACCGAAACTACTTACAGCGACATCAGTAGCGTAGCAAAGGTAAATCGTGCATTAATCCCCTATCATTTTAAAAACAAGCAAATATTAGGCCTAGAAATCTACAATCAGATTATTGCGGAATTCTACGAACTCATTGACAATATTTTGGATACTTCACAATTTGATACAGATTTTGTCAGCATATTACATACCATAGCATATTATCGTTTGCTCACTAGCAACAAACAGTTTTTACAATTTCTTTCGGAATTGCAAGCAGATGAGAATGCTTCTTTATTCGATGTAGAAACAGAGCAAGAATGGTTGACTAGCCTCGGAAGTAAATTTGCAAACTTAAACGAAACTGAACTCGCCATGCTGACAAAAATGAGTATCGGAATGAAAAAAGAAAGCCTCTCAATGCTAACTAACACATCAAAAGAACTATCTGCAGATCTTGTCGCACACATGCATCTTCATATGCTCATGCGATATGTCGGCTACTCTACAAAGAAAGCAGACGAACTAATTAACGCTGCTATTGAAATTGCTAATTTACTAAACTTTCAAATTAAGAATGGTTTTGCAATTGAATTAAAATACAACTAACTCAAAATATTACCTAATCTAAAATAGTGTCGGACATGTACATCCGACACTATTTTTAATATTACTATTTAATTTTTATTTTCATTGTTGCTTTTTTATTGCTACCATCTGTAGACTTTGCGGTAATAGTTACAGTCTTTCCTTTTCCAGCTTTCTTAGTTTTCACTTTACCCTTACTATTAACTGTAGCATATTTGGTATTAGAGCTTGTCCATTTCAATGTCTTATTAACCTGACTTCCAGTTGTTTTGATTGTTGCTTTAACTGTAATAGACTTTCCTGCCTTTACCGTCTTTTTTGAAGCCTTTAGTTTGATACTCTTCACAGAATCCTTCATGATGGTTATGGTATAAGTTGCTTTCTTATTACTTCCATCTCTTGCCTTGGCAGTAATCTTCACCTTTTTACCGATACCTGCTTTCTTAGCAGTTACAACACCCTTTGAATTCACCGTTGCATACTTTTTGTTGCTTGAAGTCCATTTGAATTTCTGAAGAGTGGCATTGGTTGGCTTTGTGACAACCGCCAGCTTCATCTTCTTACCATCAGCTATCTTTTTGGACATACCGGTAATTTTCATACTTTTTATCTTTACAATCTTCTTACCACTAACCATATAAGTCGAGTTATGCGTAACATTAAACTGACACCAATGATCACTACCATCCAAAATGTACTCGATATTACTTTGTGATTCATAATCCAGCTTATCTGTCTGTGGATTCAAATAATACAAATACATAGCTTCTGTCATCTCAAACAATTCAAAGGTATAATCAGACTTTATACGAACACTCGCTGGTCCTGGTAAGTCTCCGTTGGAGGCAAAATTAATCTGAAGTAGCTTTTCAGAAATACTATATTCCTCACCATCTATCATATCAAAGGTTACCTTCAACGTAACATCCTTAGCATTTGTTACCGTCAAACCGTTAAACACCCACTGATAATTATCATTATAAAATACCAATGTCTTGTCCTGACCCTTGATTGCCTCAAACATTGCTGCTGTAGCAATACCTTTTCCATCAATGAAGATTTTACCAGTTTTTCCTGCTTCCATCTCATTAATCTTAGTGAGTAAGTCTGCATTCGACAGTGCAACTTCAAAATCAACATCAAATTCTTCTTCCACACTAAACATACAATGTGTTGTAAATGCAGCCTTCTTCAAGCTATCATATTGATCCACCATGTACGTAGTATTACCTTCTACCAAATATGGATATTCTAATCCATAAGCAGTGTATAGTCTAGAATTACCCGAGTAGTCAAGCACTTCAATTCGCTCAATATAATACTTATCAGTGTTCATAGCAGTAGCAATTGGGAACTTCACTGTATAACTTGACTTCTTCTCCTTCACAGAAAACTTTTTTGTAAAATTGTAAATCTCCTGTTCTGTCGCACCTTCTCTTCGTACAACAACAGTCACTTCTTTAATCTCGTCTTCCTCTTCAAAAACCAAATCAATTGGCAATACACCTGGTTTAGCAATCGTTTCTTTCTGAAGTGTAATACTCTTAATGATTGGTGCTATATCATCACCATCGGATACAACCGTTACCGTTGATTTGTCTTTTATATAGCATTTTACATTTGAATTAGCAGTATCTACTAAATATGCACCTGTATCATCCGTAAGATATGCTTTATTATAATGAAAATCACAAGCATAATTTCTAGAATTACCTTCTGAATCCTTGATTGTAATTTGTGTGAGATAATAAGAACCTGCTGTATCTTTGTCCTCTAAGTCCATCTCAGCAGTAATCACAGAGCCCTCTTTACTCCATTTCAACGGCCAACGGCCAATCATAATTGCCTGTCCATTCTTGTAGGCTTCATAAATCAAAGATATATCAGCAATTTCAGATTCTTCAATAACCGTGAGTTGCGCCTTAATACTCTCTGTTTTCTTAACTGTTGTAGAAGAAAATGCCACATCTGTAACAATTGGTGCTGTATCATCTCCATTCGATACAACTGTTGCATAAGCACCATTCGTAATGAGACATGCATTAGTAGCATCTTTTTGTCCATAACATTGTAAATAGTATTTGCCACCAGAAATAAAATATCCATCTTTGTTATAATGATCAAAATATACATTCTTGTTACCTGCATTATCAACAATCTCAATATATCCAATATAATAATTACCTGCTGCATCACTGCTTGCAACTGGAACATCCATGGTAATAGTACCTGTATATTGACTGACTGCATTTTCTCCTGTGTAATCCAAATCGCTAAATATCAACAATGGTGAAGTATTGGTTCCTTTGTAACAGTACATACCAACCTGAATTTTTGCAATACCCGTATCATTCTCTACAACCGCCAAATCCAGTTGAATATTCTTCCCCTTATTCACTGAAGCAGTTTTAATGGTTGCACTCGTAACAGCTGGTGCAGTGGTATCTGCGCCTGATGCTGCACAAACCATTCCTTTTGTAGCAACACAGCTACACACACACACCAACATAATCAATAACGCTCTTAAGCATCTCCTCATAAGCATACCTCCTTCGCTCGGTTACCTCTACCACGCCAATACATATAGTCATTATTAAACATGTATATTATATCATAGCCACAAAACGCCGAAAAGAAAAAAGTGCCATAAAGATAACTTCTTTTCAAAGCACTTCTTCATGACACTTCTTACTCACATCATATTAATATCATTTATACTTCAACATCAAGTGAATAATCTATTCCATCCATCTTGAATCCAAACATCTGATAGAAATCCAACCAATATCCGTCGGTATCAGCTAACTCTAAAAGATTATCACTATTAATCTGTTCCCAGATATCCATAACCTCTTTTTGAACATCCTCACGCATTTCCCAGTCGTCAACATGAAGCATGCCATCAGCCTCAACCTGAATCCCCTCTGTACCAAATACTTTCTCCGCAAACAAACGGTACATCTGCTCAATACATCCTTCATGAATATCTTTTTCCTTCATAACCTTGTATAAAACAGAAAGATAGAGTGGCACAACCGGTATCGCCGAGCTTGCTTGAGTAACTAAGGCCTTGTTTACTGATACATAAGCCTTAATTCCTTTATCCCTCATATTCTCTGTAATCGCTATCGCACTATCTGCCAAATGCTGCTTTGCACGACCAATGGTTCCCTCATGATAAATCGGATATGTAAGCTTCGGTCCAATATAAGAATACGCTAATGTAATTGCATTGTCTTCCAACACATCTGCATCAGATAATGCATTCATCCAATCAATCCAGTCTTCTCCACCCATAACCTTCACTGTGTTGGCAATTTCTTCTTCTGTAGCAGAAGTAAGTGTTGCATCCGTAATGGTATTATCGCGCAAGTTCCAATTTTTCTGAGTAAAATCTGCTCCAATTGTTTTAAGACTGGATACATAACTAGTACCATCTGGTGTGGTTCTTCTTGGTGAAGCCAAAGAATACACCACCATATCAACCTTTCCTAAATCCTCCTTGATGGTATTAATCACCTGTTCTTTAATCTCTAAAGAAAATGCATCCCCATTAATAGATTTGCTATATAATCCTTCTGCCTGCGCTGCTGCATCAAATGCTCTGGTATTATAAAAGCCTGGTGTTGCTGTTCTCTTACCACTTGCCTCTTTATCAAACAAAACACCAATTGTAGCAGCACCCATACCAAATGCTGCTGTAATACGAGAAGCTAAACCATAACCAGTAGATGCTCCAATTACCAACACCTTCTTTGGACCTTCTATCTTGCCATTCTTCTTCACATAATCAATCTGACCCAACACATTCTTCTCACAGCCTACTGGATGTGCCGTTGTACAAATAAATCCTTTTACCTTTGGTTCTACTACCATGATTATCCTCCTTTTATCCTTCAACGCATAATAATATTCTCGCGTCTGATAATGCACTATTGTCTATTACTGCTTAAAACGAAAACAGACGACGTATAAAACGCCGTCCATTCATTTATAGCATGTAACTTTTTCTTTGTCAAACTACTTTGATTTTCGTTCTGCCTGTTCCTGTTGACTATATTTACATCCACAAAAATCCTGTCGGTATAAATGATATTGCTCCGATAATTCAATAGAACGTTTATAGCCATTTTTCTTTTTGAAATCTGCATACAAGTATTTCATGTCGTACTGTTGCTGCAGCTGCTCTCCAATTTCATTCAACCATGTAGCATTTTTGTGCGGACTGATAGATAATGTAGTGGTAAAATAATCAAATTCATGTTCCTTTGCCACTCGGCATGCTTCTTCTAAACGAAACTGATAACAAGCATAGCATCTTGCACTGCGCTCTCCCAACAGTTCCTTTCCTAAAATAGCATTTTCAAAAATAGTTGGGTCATACACACCTTCCATAAAGGATATGGTATTCTTCACAGGCAGCTCACAAATTAGTCTTTTTTGTTCCACCACTCGTTTATCATATTCTTCCTGTGTAGATATATTCGGATTATAATAAAATATAGTGATTGCAAAATACTGACTTAAATACTCTAATACATAACTTGAGCATGGGGCACAGCAACTATGTAACAACAAAGTTGGAACATAATTTGTCTTTTTTGTTTCTACCTCAATTTCATTCAAAATTTTATCCAATTTTAGCTGAAAGTTTATATTCTGGCTCATTTTTTCCCTCTTCTTATTCAATTTCACCAACGAACATTGGCGAAAACTAATAGTAAAAAACACTTTTTTGTGCAATATTACCGATTGACTTTGTCAACAATAGACAATATACTATTCTTAAAAGAACATATATAATTATGTGTATATTATGACGATTTGTCAAATTAATTTTTTACAGGAGGTGTCTCATATGACAGTCGAGCAGGCAGTTAAAAAATTTAAGCTTGAACCACTCAACGTATATACAGCGAAGGCAAAGGCAAAGGAACTTAATGTGGATGAAGTGTTATACATGAATGTTCAGAAGAACAAATACGCTTATATTGTAAAAGATGGTGCACGTGGTTACGTATTGTATCAGGATGAAATCAGCTTTTACACCAAAATGTACAAAGGACTTAAGATGACTCCATTGGAGCCTTAATTATAATTATCGCGTTAGATTTACGGGGGTACATAATTTAATAACGAGCTTAAAGACTGGTGATTGTGCCTCATTTGGCAAAACAAAACCAGTCTTTTTTATACACTATTTATAAAATCTACAATATCATTCGTTATAGGCAAAGTCTGTCAGAATAATTTCACTTTTCTAATCAAATACTACTACTGTTTTCATTAATACAATCAACAGTGTGAGGTACAATATGCATTCGACAAATAAATCTTCCCATTTACTTTTTTGCTTTTACAAATATCTCTTTCTATTTTTATTGGGTGGTTTCACATACTTTTATATTGAAATCCTCTTTCGTGGTTATTCTCATTTTTCCATGATTATTTGTGGTGGTCTCGCATTTATATTCTGTGGCTTAATCAACCAGCTGTGTACGTTTAAAATATCCATTGTTACACAGATGCTTCTCTCATCCATTATTATAACTGTATTGGAATTTATAACCGGATACATTGTCAATGTTCAGCTCGGCTGGGATGTATGGGACTACTCAGGTCTTCCATATAATCTATACGGACAAATATGCTTGGCATACTCCTTTATTTGGATGATTTTATCACTTGTATGTATTTTTATGGATGATTTGATACGTTGGAAGTTATTTGACGAAAAAAAGATGGAATATACATGGTTTTAGAGGAGGGCGTCTTGCACTTTGTAGTTATAACCTGCCGTGCACTAGCTCGATTACGCTTCGCTTCATCTCGCTAGAGTGCACCCGCATACGTCAGACGTGCTAGCTCCTCTTCGTTTCACTTCGAGTCGCTGAAGGGCGTCCGCCCTATAATTGCAACAAAAAAGAATCTCCTTAGTGAGCAAGCTCCCTCGGAGATTCTTCTTTGTTACAATTGCACGTCAGACTATAATCACATCATTCCGCCCATGCCGCCCTGCATTGGTGGCATAGCTGGTACATCTTCTTTGATGTCAGCTACAACTGACTCAGTTGTTAATAAAGTGGAAGCTACAGAAGTTGCATTCTGTAAAGCAGAACGTGTAACCTTCACAGGATCAATAATTCCAGCTTCGATCATGTTCACATACTTTTCATTCAATGCATCAAAACC
>JAGAQX010000043.1 GCA_017622535.1 Lachnospiraceae bacterium
CCTTTGTATATGTGGCAGCATTTGGTGCTTTTACAGATGTAACATATACAACGCCACAGGAAAATAAGAACTATTTTGGCCACGCAGCGTATGTGTTTGAAGGAATTAAGGGTATTGCCAATTTGAATTCTTATCATATGAAGTTTGAATATGATGGAAATGTAGTGGAAGATGATTTTATTATAGGGATGATTACGAATTCGTTGTCAGTGGGCGGATTTACCACGCCCAATGCAAAGCTTGGGAAATTTGATGATGGTTTGTATGAGGTTCTATGAGTAAAGTATCCAAAGAATCCGATTGATTTGCAGGCAACGGTGACCGCATATTTCATGGGTGAGTTTAATCCGGCTTATATGTACCAGTTTAAAGCAAAGAAGATTGTGGTTGAGAGTGAACAGGCTGTTAGCTGGACTTTGGATGGAGAGTTTGGAGGCAATGTAACCTATGCTGAGGTTGTTAATCATCACAAAGCAGTAAGTATTATTCGTAAATAAGTCTAGATGACAACAACTTAGTGGTAAAATAGAAAGACGATAAGGTGAGGTATCATTATGGGTAAGTATTTTGGAACAGATGGATTTCGTGGAGAAGCGAATGTGGATTTGACAGTTGAGCATGCATATAAGGTGGGCAGATATTTAGGTTATTACTATGGTAAGAACCATGAGGATGGCAAAGCAACTGTTGTAATCGGTAAGGACACAAGACGTTCTTCGTATATGTTTGAGTATGCATTAGTGTCAGGATTGACTGCTAGTGGTGCAGATGTTTATTTGATGCATGTTACCCCAACACCAAGTGTGTCTTATATTGTACGTTTGGATGAGTTTGACTGTGGAATTATGATTTCGGCAAGTCATAACCCATACTACGATAATGGTATCAAGATTATCAATGGACAGGGTTATAAGCTAGAGGCAGAGGTTGAAAACGAAATTGAAGCATATATCGATGGTGAGATTCCAGAGATTCCACTTGCTACTAGAGAGAAGATTGGTAGAACGATAGATTATGCTATGGGACGTAACCGTTATATTGGTTATTTGATGACTTTGGCAACCCGTTCTTATAAGAATAAACGTGTAGGTTTGGATTGTGCCAATGGTGCAGCTTCTACAGTGGCAAAGTCTGTATTTGAAGCGTTGGGTGCTAAAGTATATGTGGTGAGCAATGAGCCAGACGGAACGAATATCAATAATGGTTGTGGTTCCACGCATATGGAACAGTTGCAGGAATTGGTTTTGGATAAGAAGCTAGATATCGGTTTTGCCTATGATGGTGATGCAGATCGTTGTCTTGCTGTGGATGAGAATGGTGAGATTATTGATGGTGACAAGATTTTATACGCTTGTGGCTGTTATTTTGCAGAGAATGGCAAATTGAACAACAACACCATTGTTACCACTGTTATGTCCAATCTTGGATTATACAAGGCATTGGATAAGAAGGGAATTGCCTACGAGAAGACTGCTGTAGGTGATAAATATGTATTTGAGAATATGATGGAGAATGGTCACTCATTAGGTGGAGAGCAGAGTGGACATATCATTTTCAGTAAGTATGCAACAACCGGTGATGGTGTGTTGACCTCTATCAAATTTATGGAGGTTATGCTTGAAAAGAAGATGGTAGCGTCTGAATTATTTAGAGATTTGAAGATTTATCCACAGTTATTGGTAAATGTACGTGTGAAGAGTAAGCCAGAGGCAAGAGCTGATGAAGATGTGATGGCAGCTGTGAAGAAGGTAGAGGAAGCGTTAGGCGATGACGGTAGAATTCTTCTTCGGGAGAGTGGTACAGAACCAGTAATCCGTGTTATGGTAGAGGCTGTTACAGATGAGCTTTGTAAGCAGTATGTAGATGAGGTCGTTCAAGTGATTAAAGAGAAAGGTCACGAAGCATAATTTCATTTATAATCAGGAGATAAGAATGAATCGAACAAAAGTAGGTTATATTAGATTATTGATAGTGTCATTTGCATTTATGCTATTATGTATGCTTCCAAGCACTACTAGCTGTGCAGAAGGGAAGAATGGTTGGTCTGACGATTGTTTTTACGTAAATGGCAAGATGCAGAAGAACAAATGGGTGAAGGATAAGTACGGAACCTATTATGTGAACTCTAAGGGTAAGAAGGTTACCAACTGGAAGAAGATTAAGGGTAAATATTATTACTTTAATGAGAAAAAGGGTGGTATTCTTCGCAATAGCAGGAAAAAAACTGGAGTACGGTTGTCTAAGCTTAGTGACGATGTGTTAACGATAGGTATTGACATGTCACAATGGCAGGGTAATGTGAATTGGAGCAAGATTAAGAGTGCTGGTGTTGACTTTGTTATGCTACGAATTGGATATGGCAAGGGTCGTTATGGTGCTTCTTCTTGTACAATCGATCCAAAGTTTCAGTCCTATGTGAATGGTGCAAAGAAGGTAGGAATTCCGATTGGTATCTATTTCTATTCCTATGCAACTACACCAAAGCAGGCGCAGCAGGAGGCTGAGTTTGTAATTGAAAATGTTCAGGGGATTGGTATTGAGTTTCCGATTGCCTATGATATTGAAGATGCGGCGATTTTGAAAAAAACGGATAATGCGACTCGTACGGAAATGACGAGAACATTCATGGAAACCATAGCGGCAGCGGGATATACACCGATGTTTTATTGCAACCAAAATTGGTATGATAATTATTTGGATTCTGAAAAGCTTTCGGAATACGAATTCTGGTTTGCTAGATATACTTATGTAGAGCCAGATAGAACTGCTTATAATTATGGTATGTGGCAAGCGACTTCTACACAGAAGATGAGTGGTATC
>JAGAQX010000044.1 GCA_017622535.1 Lachnospiraceae bacterium
ATTGTCACCTAAATGATTATCCTGTATTACTTCACCATGACAAACCAGCAATTCCTCATACTTTTTCTGGAGGTCTGATCCAATAGCATCGTAATCCTGCTTTGTCAGCCACATACAAAATCCGATTCCATAGTCATGATCTGCCGAAATACAATCATCGAATCCAAAGCAGTCCGAACCTTCTCCCACCAAGCCAACAGCAATTCGATTCTCATATTCTGCAAAACACTTGTGAATCATCGGCTTGCCGTATTGCAAATAAAATTCTCTACAACGTTCTAAGTTGGCTATCCATGAAACATCCGTTTCGCGCTTACAACACATTTCATATTTTTCTAACACTCGAGCATAATTATCTGTCTTACCTACATGCTTCTCTATCTCACCCATACCGCGTTGATAGTATTGCGCAGCCTCATCGTAATTCTTCTTACTAAAATAAGCGTCTCCCATAGCAACTAATGCCGCACCATAGTGAAAATCCTTTCCACCATCTCTCTCATATACCTCTAAGGCCTCCGACAGATATTGCATTGCTTCTTCATATGCTTCATCCGTTCCCATTTGCAACAAAGTTGCTGCTAAATTGGTTCTAGTATTTGCTTGAGGAATAACCGCTTCCTCATACAAATCAACCACCGCCAAAGCTTTTAATAACAGCTCCTTCGCCTTCTCAAAATCTTCTAGCTCCTGATACACAAGACTCCAGTTGTTATACAGACTAGCATACGCAAACGCATTAGGTTCCACATTGACTTTATAGTTCTCATACACCTGCTGATATAAGTCCACAGATTCGTCACAAAGTCCAAATGCGCGATAAGCATTGGCAATATTCAGCAAGGAGGTTGCATATTCCACTCGTCCTTGCAATTGAATCTGATTCATGACTGCCAACAAGGTATCGCAATAATATAGAGCTTTGTCCCGCTGTGTGGTATCCCGACAAAATCCAATGATTTCATTCAATAACGTAATCATTGCACCATAATCACCGATGTCCCTTGCAACCTCTATATTATTAACCAAAAAAGCCTCAATATCAGTCAGTGTACACCGTCCAAACATACTATCATATTCTTCTAATATACGATTGATATCCATCATCATTCCTCGCATCTTTTGTTATTGAATCAACTCCAAAACGGCATCCTTAGGAATAAATCCCATAGAACGATTCACTTCCTCACCATCGCTAAATACAATTAACGTAGGAATACTTGCCACCTTGAATTTCATAGCAAGTGCTTGTTGCTCGTCCACATTAATCTTACAAATCTTAACATTATTTACTTCTTCAGCCACCTCGTCTACAACTGGAGATAGCATCTTGCATGGTGGACACCAGCTCGCCCAAAAATCCACTAAAACCTTTCCTTTGTATTCTGTTACCTCTGCTTCAAAATTCTCTGTTGTTAATTCTATTACTGCCATTCGTGATTCCTCCTTAATATCATTTACTTATAGTATTATACCAAAAATAAGAATTATTTCATCACATGATTACTAAAACAATCAAAAAAATGCAGCCTATCACGAAACTGCATTTTCTTCTTTATGCCTCGACTTATTTAATATGGACTTACGATATCCTTTTCAGCCTTCGCAACTGCTTCCTCGATGGTCATTCCATAAAAATCACCTGCACCAAACCATCTTCCTGATTTCTTGTCATCAACAAATGCGCCTACAACCACACCTGGAATTGCACTCTCTGGTGAATTCGGTGCTTGATTACCACCTAAATCCGTACGACACCATCCTGGGTCAGCCAAATTAATCATTACGTCCGTTCCCTCATACTTAGAACCCAAATCTCGGGTCACTTTATCGAGAGCTGCTTTACTTGCCGAATATCCTGCCTGTTGCGGGTCTAGATTAATTCCGCTAGATGTATTCACAATTCTACCAAATCCACGTTCCACCATCTTTGGAAGAAAATGATAACAAATCTTCATTGGTGCCATGGTATTAATTCGGAAGCTAATGTCATAATCTGACATTGGTGTTTTCAAATACTCGTCGCGATACTCAATCTGCACACCCGCGTTATTCAACACAATATCAATTTGTGTTCCCTTGTCTTCTATCACCTGTAGCATTTTGTCAATTGCATCGAAATCAGACAATTCCGCTTCCACAACATAAGCGTCCACGCCCATAGACAGTACTTCCTCTAACACAGCTTGACAATGCTCTGCTTTACGGCTATGCAACACCAAATTACAACCTTTGCTCGCCATAAACTTTGTTGCTTGGTAACCAATTCCTCTACTTGCTCCTGTTATCAGTGCCCATTTTCCTTTAACATCTACCATTTTATCATACCTCCATTTTCACTTTTTCCAATGCTGCAATCACACGATTACACTACACATCAAACTGTTTATCCTAGCCTACTTCATTCTATAACATACCCACATTTACTGTCGATTAAAATAATCTATTCCATCATTTGGATAAAAATAGGTTCTGATATATCCATCCTTTGAAACTACAACAAATTCGTTGGTTCGTTCTAGATAATACACATCATCTCCATCCTCCGCCTCAATCTTATGTAATACTTCCTCATCATTGATTACTCGATTTGCAGCAGCTTCATACTCTTCTGGAGAATTAAATCCCATCTCTTCACCATGTTTTTCATAATGACTTTCTAACAAGCCATCGTTACGAAAAACGTAATCGATATCAGCAGCAGAGTTACCACTATTTCCTTTCGAAACATCAACATCTGCATCTTTAATCTCATCAGAATAATCTTCATCAACATCTGCATAATCCGCTCTACCACTAGCACTACCATCTGACAGAGAGTTATCTTCCCAACCATCGTACTCTGATTCATATTCTGATTCGTCCATCTGATAGTAGTATTCATCCGAACAACCAGCAGTAAATGCTGCCACCATAATTAAAAATAACAAATATGTAATTTTCTTACTCCACGTTCCCTTTTTCCTTTTCAATTTTCTAACTTCTCCTCTCATTTATCTTTTATCTCAATTCGGTCTAAAATACCTTGCACACTTACATTGGGATGTGTTAGGTACATTCTGCACACATCTTCTACAAACATTTTATCTAGCTTCAGTTTAGCAGAAATCTTATCAACATGCATCCCCTTGTCAACATATCTCATAATCTTTTTCACCAAACGATTAAGTTCAGGAGTAATAGACACGCTATCGATTTCTTTATTCTCTGACAAACAATCTTTCAAAATTGCAGTCTTTGCATGACCATAAAATATCCGTTTCGGTTTACACTCTAAAATGCGGTTCCAGCTCTCCTGCACATCTACTTCCTCATGCACCTCTAATTCGTATAAAGGATACAAATCCCCTACAAATACATCTCCTGAATCTAGCAACAACGAAATGCTATCATCACTATGTCCCGGAGTGGATAAAATGAACCCCTCAATTCCAATACTTTGCAAAAACTCCCTGCTTTTTTCAAAGGAAAGCGGTTGGATCTCGTCATCTTGCATTGGTTTATAAATGGTTCTTTTATCCTTTTCAAACACAGAATCCGCATCGTGAATATGTGAAAGCTGACTTTCTAGCACCAACACACGAACTCCTTGCTCCATAAGCTCTCCTGCTAGTCCCATATGATCCGGGTGGAAATGAGAAATCAAAAGATACTTTACCTCTGAAAGCTTGACCTTAATCTCACCAAGTGCTTGACACATTCTCTGAAACGTTCCAGCCCAATCAGTGTCAAACATAAGGTACCCATCATTGCAGGAAATCAAATATGTATTTGTATTGCCATAGCGAAGTTCATGTATCATATCACTTTTCCTCACACATAGTCACTATATCGACAATGTAAACAATCAAATCATTCGCACCCAAAGCTAGCAATAATAAATTCACTTTTACTTTAAGCTCCCTTTATTATAAATAAATTCTTCTACATTTGCAAAATATATATGAAATAAGTTATATATCTTCCGCCTTAATAGTAATACAGATTATTTTCTGCGAACTACAAAACTATATAAGCTAAACAGGGACATCCAAACCCGAAGGTTTAAATGCCCCTAAAAGTTCTCAATAGCCGAATTGAACTTCTTTCATTTTTGTAACGTTTATTTTACAGTTACTTTAATTTTGGCAAAAACACCATTTTGTGCATAAGCATACACATAACAGCTACCCTTATTTTTACCCTTAATCTGTCCTTTTTTATTAACGGAAGCAATACTTGCATTTGTAGATTCGAAAGCTATTTTTCTATGCTTATTAATCTTTTTAGATTTTTTCACCTCTGTTGCTTTCACCGTAAATGTCTTATTCTTTTTCAAAGTTAATACATAGGTTCCGGATTTCTTCTTTAGCTTTTTCCCGGTCTTAAGCTTCACAGCTTTTGCATTTCCATACTTTCCGCCCGTTGTTGAAGCATGGATGGTTTTCGAAGCTACCATGGTAACCGGTTTTCCATTAACCAATTTGTAAGCTCTCACAATATACTTATAATATGTTCCCTTTTTCAGCTTCTTTTGTGTATATTGAGTTTTATTCCCTCCGACAATGGTTTTAATTTTCTTATACTTATTCTTTTTCCCACATTTATTACCATAAATGATATAACCATCCGCATTCTTTACACTCTTCCATTTTAAACGGATGCTACTCTTTGTGGTCTTAACTGCTCTTGCCTGAATCAACGCAAAGGTTGACCCTTTGACGTCACTATCATCGTTGCGAGAGAGAATTGTTTCATCTGTTATTGCAGCAGCTTCGTTTTTATCGTCCTCTACCTTGGTATTATCTGGATTGCTATTATCTTCTTTACTATCCTCTACCTTAGGGTTTTCTGGTCTTCCATTCTCCTCTTTCTTATCATCCTCTACCTTAGAATTTTCTGGATTTTCAGTTTCCGTATCTGTTTCGCTACTTTCACCTGGATTCTTCTCCCACTGTGCATACAAGGTTATATCTTGTGTAATTCTTACATAATCCTTACTTTGTACTTGTGTACCACCTTGCTCCTGCGTGAACCATCCTTTAAATGTATAACCCTTCCTTGTAGGTGTTGGCAAATCGCCATATGTCTCATCATATGCTACTGTTTTGTCTTCTGTAGCTACTACTCCTCCATTTGCATTAAAGGTAATTTTGCTACTTATTGGGATATACTCTGCATATAATCTACACTCTAATGGCGCTACTGTATCTGCAATTGGAATTACCGTATTACTATATACTTTTGTACCATTCCCTAACCTCCAATGTGAAAAAGTATACCCTTGTTTCGTTGGGGTCGCAAGTACACCGCACTTCTCATCATAATTTACTCTAAAAATAGATGAACACTCTGATGGTAGCTTTCCACCCATTGTATTGTAATAAAACGTGCAAGGTAAAGCTTCCCATTTTGCATACAAATACACATTCGGACTATCAAAAGATAAGTGATCAAAAGAGCTTGAACCTTTACTAAGAGTACTACTTGCTGATATATAGTCTTGAAAATCCGAATTACTATACCAACCCATATGAGAATAACCAATTTTGCTTAATTTAGGTAATTCTCCAACATCTTGATTATAGGTAACTGTCTTATTATCTACACTAATACCATCTGCATTTGTTACAAACACAATATTATATTGCACTGGAGTCCATTGTGGATACAATGTTATATCACTAGCAATATTATGTGTATATGTATTTATATAGCTTGTTCCTGTACCGTCTTCTTTCGTATTATAGCTATGAAATGTATGACCCGCATATGTTGGTGTATTTAATGTTATCGTACCACCAAAAGGTACACACTCCAGATCACCACTTAAATGCACCCAATAGTTATTTGATACATAATATGCATATAACGTAGTACCACCTATTCCTACCCCTATGAGGTCTCCGTCATATTCAGTTGGATTACTCGACCAACCCCAAAATGTATGTCCATATAATTCAGCTTTCGGTAAAGATGATTGATATAAAGGAGTACCACATTCTAAATACATTACACTGGGGGTTACAGTTCCCCCACGTGCATCGAAAGTTACAGGGTACAATTTTCCATACATTTCTACACTTAGTGTTGTGGTTAATATATTATTGGGATCTTTACCTATATATGAATTTAACATACTCTGTATTGATAAATATTCATTATATGTCAAGATCGCACTTCTAGGATCAGAACTAAGACCTACTACACATGTATCATACCCCTCCTCATAAACATAAATATCAGACGATTTCACATAGGTATGATCACAATTATTGGCCGTTCTATCCGCATTCATAGCCCAACACGACTTGAATACAGGTACAACATTATCTAAATCTATATACAAATTACAGCTAGAACCTTTGTACTTAAACGCATTGCTATTAAATGTCATTACATCCGAGCCATTAGCACCCTCTACGTAAACCTCATTTAATGGTCTTATTTCACTACCCGTGTCTCTCATAGTACATTTTTCTTCAACAGTGATATGCAGCTTATCTGTTTCATAATAAATAGATGAAATATACTCAAATCCCTCTATATATATATTCGTAAACACTCGATTAGCTGCTGTCCCCCATGTTGTAGGCTTAATAACTTTCATCAAACCATTTATCAAACTTTTTGATAAGTTTGTATCTAAAGAATCATCATATCTTACATATAATTTTAAAGTGTATGCACCTTTACTTCCACTAATGGCATACTCTACTGGATAATATCGTGTACTGGCAGAACCACTTGGATTCGTAATATCTTCATAATAAACATATTTATCATATACCCTTGTATTATATCCCGTTGGCACTGTTGATGGTATTGCACCATCTTCATAAATTGCACCATCTTTATTTATATATGCCGTTGGCACTGATGCCGCAAATGCATTTATCGGTGTACTCATAACTAATCCACCCATAAACAAGATGCTTATCATTAAAACAATTTGTAGTCGCTTCATATCTCCTTTTCCTCCCAAACTAAAAAAGATGGTTCAATTGTAACAAAGACTTACAAAAATTACCACCTTGTTTAATGTACAATTGTTGCTACTTATAGTTGCGGAATAATTATTCCATTATTCCAATCACTCACATATAAAAAAATGTCACCAACAAGCGGTGACATTTTATAAATTATATTCCCTGTAATTAAATTTCTTCTATTATATGAATAGACTTTCGATATTCTCTTGGAGTCATTTTATATCTCTCCTTAAACGCCCTATTAAAAGTTCGCTGGCTGTCAAAACCTGCATCCAAGCAAATATTTGTGATTGTTTCATAAGTGTTCTCTAAAACTGATACTGCATAATTAAGTCTTACTCCATTCACATACTTGTTAAAGTTACAATGAAATGTTTTTGCAAAAACTCTAGAAAGAACATATTTACTTATTCCTAAGTCAAATGCCATTTTATCCAGACATATTTGCTCTCTAAAATTTTTTGCAACATATTCAACCACATTATATATTATATCATTCCCACCAATCATATCTTTATCAACCATCTCCATATCCGAAAAGACATGAGCAAGAATAACTTGTATATGTGCTTGAACTATCAATGAACTATATGAATCAAGGTTTGTGAGTGCTTGCACAGAATTGATAATATCCTGGTGCACTTTCTCTTTTTTTATAATCGGATACTTCGGACTATATTTTTGCAATCCTTCAAAAAAGCTTGGAGCTAAAGAGGGGGCTAAAAAGAGATATTTTGCTTTGCTCTTCCCTGTACAAAACACCTGATAATGATGAATGACATTCGGAAACACAATCCCAAAGTCGCCTTCATTTAGATGATACAACTCTTTGCCTACTCCTAATTCTACACTTCCTTCTGTCACATATACTATCTCAATGGTTTCGTGCAAATGAGGAGGCACATGCACCGAATCTTTATATTCATAAGCAATTCCCTTATTTCTTGTTTCGTATATTGGATACATCCATTCATCTCCTCTGCAAAAATTGCTATGCAGATTATTAGGGACAAGCACCCGATGTGACTACAGAACGGAAATAAAGCGTTTAAATGCCTTCATACCATCTTCCGTACGCTTATATACACCTGCACACTCAAGAACCTTAACAAACACTTTTGCTATCTCATCCCTAAGTATCTGATTCACATTCTCCGATGTAATATCATAAGTATCAAGCCATTCCTCTACCCAGTCTGCATGTTTTTCGATTTCCTCTATGGCTCTTATATCTTGTCCGGATAAAATGGCATCTGCCAATATCTGCATTTCCTTCTTTAATCTTGCAGGAAGTACAGCAAGTCCCATAACCTCAATCAAACCAATGTTTTCCTTCTTGATATGATGTAAATCAGCCGATGGATGATATACTCCCCATGGACTTTCATCGGTTGTAATATTATTGCGAAGCACCAAATCCATCTCGTACAAGTCACCATTCATTCTGGCAATCGGCGTAATGGTGTTGTGCGGTTCTCCATTTGTCTCGCTATATATAAATGCCGCCTCATCTGTATATCCACGCCAAGTCTGTAATATATAATCCGACAATTCCACAATACGTTTCGCATCCTTACTCTGCAACCGGATTACGGACATCGGCCATTTTATAATACCTGCAGTTACATCCTCATAGCCCTTTATCTCAAACTCATATTCATAAGGTGCTTTTGCCATAGCAAATGTATAAGAACCACCCTGGAAATGGTCGTGACTTAAGATTGAACCGCCCACAATGGGAAGGTCTGCATTGGAACCAACAATATAATGCGGAAACTGTCTTACAAAATCTAACAGTTTCTCAAAAACAGCCTGATCAATCTTCATCGGAGTATGTTCTTTGTTAAACACAATACAATGCTCGTTATAATATACGTATGGTGAATATTGAAAAAAATAATCCTTTCCTGCAAGCTTCACCGGAATAACTCTGTGATTCTGCCTTGCAGGATGAGAAACATGTCCTGCATATCCCTCATTTTCTTCGCAAAGCAAACACTTTGGATAATCATTTTTCTTCTGATTTGCAGCCTTTGCAATGTCTCGAGGATCTTTTTCTGGTTTAGAAAGATTGATGGTAATATCAATCTGACCATATTCCGTGTCTGTGGTCCACTTTTCGTCTTTTTCAATTCTATCACGTCTGATATAGTTTGTATCTTGACTGAATTTATAATAAAAATCTGTGGCTATCTTCGGACTATCGGCATATAATTCCCGAAACCTTGCTCTTACCTGTGAAGGCATCGGCGTAATCAAACCCATAATTTTAGTGTCAAACAAATCCTTAGTTGTTATGGTATCATCCTCTAAAATACCTTGTTCTAAAGCGTAACTCATCATGTCTTCTAAAATCAGATGAACTGGTCTTACCTTCTCATCACTCCATGTGAAATCCTTCTTATCAAACAACTCTAAGAGTCTATTTACCACATATACTTTATCTTCAACATTTATCAAGCCACATTCCATTCCATAGTTTACTAATTCTGAAATCAACTTATCCATGTCAAACCCTCCCATTTTCATTACTATCTAGGTGATTGTTCATATCCATTTGGATGATTCACATGCCACTCCCAAGCAGTTTTAATAATAGTATGTAAATCTGCATATCTCGGTTTCCATCCTAGAATCTCCTTTGCCTTTGCGCTAGATGCAATTAGCGTGGATGGATCTCCTGCTCTTCTTGGTTCTTCCTTTGCCGGGATTGGATGATTGGTTACTTCTCTCGCCACATCAATTACTTCTTTTACCGTAAATCCCACTCCGTTTCCAAGATTGAAAATGTCACTTTCTCCTCCATTTGCCAAATACTCCATGGCTAAAATGTGAGCTTGCGCCAAATCATTTACATGAATGTAATCTCGGATACATGTACCATCCTTTGTATCGTAGTCATTACCAAAAACGGATATATATTCTCTCTTTCCATTCGGAACCTGTAAAATAAGAGGAATCAAATGTGTCTCTGGATTATGTGCTTCGCCAATTCTCCCATTCGGATGCGCTCCACAAGCATTGAAGTATCGAAGGGATACATATCTCAAATCATGTGCCTTGGATGTCCACTTGAACATTTTCTCCATAGAAAGCTTGGTCTCGCCGTAGCAATTGGTTGGGAGTGTCCGATCCGTTTCCAAAATCGGAATGCTTTCTGGCTCTCCGTAGGTGGCGGCAGTGGAAGAAAATACAATTTTATCAATACCATGTTCCACCATGCTCTCTAATAAAACCTCTGTTCCACAAAGATTGTTATTGTAATACTTCAGAGGATTTGTCATACTCTCGCCAACCTGTGAACTTGCTGCAAAATGAATCACCCCATCTATCTTCTCCTTGGCAAATACCTCGTCCAAAAACTTTCTGTCGCGAATATCTCCTTCATAGAACTTCGCCTCTGGATGGATTGCCTCCACGAATCCTGTTAAAAGATTATCTATTACAACAACCTCATGCCCTGCGTCGATCAACTCATAAACTGTATGGGAACCAATATAACCTGCTCCACCTAACACCAAAATTCTCATTGTAATCCCTCCTAATTAAATCACCTGAATACCACCGTATTTTCGAATCCGTAAATCGTTACATGCATCTTTACCAAAAATGCTATCCATCTGCATCTTGTATGGCAGTACAAACTCATTTTTCACA
>JAGAQX010000004.1 GCA_017622535.1 Lachnospiraceae bacterium
GAAACCGCTGTGAAAGAGAATGCGGCAATTATTGGATTGTCAGCACTAATGACTACCACCATGATGCGAATGAAAGATGTGGTGGAGTATGCCAAGGAGAAAAAGATTGCATCAAAGGTGATTATCGGTGGTGCGGTGATTACCCAGAGCTTTGCGGATGAAATTGGTGCAGATGGATATTCCAAGGATGCAGCGGAAGCTTGTCGTGTGGTGGAACGATTATTATCTGAGTGATAATTATTTACGAGAAAGCAAGAAAGAAACTGCGAAAAATAAGTACACATTTACTGCGGGTTGAGTCTCGCATTTGGTGTGGAAACGTGCTTGACAATAAATACAATAGTTGCTAAAATGTCAATAGTTGCGTGTATTCGCATTTTGACTTGAAAGGTGGAAGATAAAGTGAAGAAGATGGTTTTATCCCTGTTAGTTGATAACAACGCCGGTGTATTAAGCCGTGTATCAGGATTATTTAGTAGACGTGGTTATAATATTGATAGCTTATCTGTTGGTGTGACAGAGAATCCAAAGTATTCTCGTATGACAGTTGCAGTAAGTGGAGATGAATTAACACTTTCCCAGATTGCAAAGCAGATTAATAAGTTAGAGGATGTTGTAGAGGTTACAGAGCTTAAGGATGGCGAATCTGTATGTAGAGAATTAGTTCTTGTTAAGGTTAAGACAAACCGCGATGAGAAGCAGCAGATTATTTCTATTACAGATGTGTTCCGTGCGAAAATAGTTGACGTATCTGTGAACTCATTGATGATTGAGCTTACTGGTAATGCGAATAAGATTGAAGCATTTATCGGTTTGTTGGATGGATTTGAAATTGAGTCGATTGTAAGAACAGGTCTTACAGGTTTAACAAGAGGTAGTGCTGATTTGAAGTAATCAGTATACATATATTTTAAATGATTCTAGGAGGATATAGAGAAATGGCAAAGATTTTTTACCAGGAAGATTGTAACTTATCATTATTGGATGGAAAGACTATCGCAGTTATCGGTTACGGTAGCCAGGGACATGCACATGCATTGAATGCAAAGGAGTCAGGCTGTAACGTTATTATCGGTTTATACGAGGGTAGCAAGTCTTGGGATAAGGCTGTAGCTCAGGGATTTGAAGTATATACAGCTGCAGAGGCAGCTAAGAAGGCTGATATCATCATGATCTTAATTAACGATGAATTACAGGCTTCTATGTACAAGAAGGACATTGAGCCAAACTTAGAGCCAGGTAACATGTTAATGTTCGCTCATGGTTTCAATATTCACTTTAATCAGATTGTGCCACCAGCAGATGTAGACGTAACAATGGTAGCTCCTAAGGGACCTGGACATACAGTACGTTCTGAGTATCAGGTTGGCAAGGGTGTTCCTTGTTTGATCGCTGTACATCAGGATGCAACAGGTCAGGCACAGGAGAAGGCTTTAGCATATGCTTTAGCAATCGGTGGAGCAAGAGCTGGTGTTCTTGAGACAACATTTAGAACAGAGACAGAGACAGACTTATTCGGTGAGCAGGCAGTTCTTTGTGGTGGTGTTTGTGCATTGATGCAGGCTGGTTTCGAGACATTAGTTGAGGCTGGTTATGATGAGAGAAATGCATACTTCGAGTGTGTACACGAGATGAAGTTAATCGTAGACTTAATTTATCAGTCAGGTTTCGCTGGAATGAGATATTCAATCTCTAACACAGCTGAGTATGGTGATTACATTACAGGTCCTAAGATTATTACAGAGGATACAAAGAAGGCTATGAAGAAAGTACTTGCTGATATTCAGGATGGTACATTCGCTAAGGACTTCTTATTAGATATGTCAGCAGCAGGTGGTCAGGCTCACTTCAAGGCTATGAGAAAGATCGCTGCAGAGCATCCAGTTGAGGTTGTTGGTGAGGATATTCGTAAGCTTTACAGCTGGAATGGTGAGGATAAGTTAATCAACAATTAATCTTTTGTCAATATGCCGGTTGCATGGTATGTGCAACCGGCTTATTTTTTCGAGAGAGTATTTCTTTAGGAAGTTCGATGGAAGGTTGTAGATGAAAGGTGCAAATAATAGTTCCTAGTTTGGGGGATTGTAGTTTGTGGTAAGAATATTGAAACGGAAAAGTTTTGAAGAGGAAGCATCTTGAAAAGGAAGGATGGAACTTTAATTATGATGTTGGGAAAAAGTATGAAAAAAGCTCTATCAATAGGATTGTGTATGGTTATGCTTTTTGCACTGTGTGCTTGTGATACCAGTGATGTATGGGTGTTTTCGTTAAATGGTGAGAAGCTGTATCAAAAAGAGGTTGCAGCCTTTGCCTATGTGTATGTTATGGAACACAACATCCAGGACAAGGAGCAGTTAGAAGAAGATTATGAAAATTCTCAGACCTATGAGGAATATTACAAGAATGAATTAGAGGATGATATCATTTCTACAACCTTGTTGTACAAAGAAGCAACAAAGAACAAAATCAAGTTGTCTAGTGAACAAAAGAAACAGATTAAAACCAGTGCACAAACGGTTGTAGAACGCTTTGGTCAAGAAATACTAGATAAGTATGAGATTTCTGAGTCGGATGTTGCGAAGGTATATGAAATGCGTGTGTTGGGTGAGAACTATCTCGAGAGCTTATCATCGGGCGAGATGAAAACAGATGACGATTCCAAAGCGGAAACTGACAAAGATAATAAAGGCAATGCAACAGGGGATAGTGCGGATGCCGATGCGCGATATATTAAGGTCTACCAGGTTTTGTTTCCAACGGTAGAATTAGATGAAAATGGGATGGTAAGAACGGATGCCGATGGTAATTTGAAAAAGGTATCCCCTGAAGAGATTGCTGATAGGAAGGATGAGGCGTTAGCTTTCGTTCAAAATGTGGAGCAGGGTGCAGATATGGAAGAGTTGGTAAAGGATTGTA
>JAGAQX010000045.1 GCA_017622535.1 Lachnospiraceae bacterium
CTGCCATATAAACCAAATCCAAGTCCGGTTTCTTCTTTCCATCTGTCCGTTGCAGCGCGAAGATGATTCATAACACGAAGTGCGAAATCCTGACCTGCAACATCTGTATGACTGCATCCCTTCATCAACTTAGTGGTCTCATACAAACCTATATATCCAAGGGAAATAGTTGAATATCCGTTCAACAACAATTTGTCGATGGATTCTCCCTTTCCTAAACGTGCAATTGCACCGTATTGCCAATGTACTGGACTTACATCAGAGGTAATTCCCATAAGTGAATTGTGTCTGCACATTAATGCTTCATAACAAAGCTCCAAACGCTCATCTAATAATGACCAGAAACGTTCCTCATCCCCTTCTGCAAGGATTCCAATTTGTGGAAGGTTCAAGCTTACTACACCTTGGTTGAAACGACCTTCAAATTTGTATTCACCATTCTCATCCTTCCATGGGGTTAAGAAGCTACGACATCCCATACAAGAGAAAACATTACCTTCATAATTCTCACGCATTTTCTTTGCAGAAATGTAATCTGGGTAAAGTCTCTTTGCAGAACATTTCACTGCAAGCTGAGTGATGTAATCGTATTCTCCACCCTTTAAGCAGTTGTGTTCATCTAATACATAGATGAGCTTAGGGAATGCAGGTGTAACGTAGACACCTTTTTCGTTCTTGATACCTTCTAAACGTTGGCGAAGGATTTCTTCTATAATCATTGCATTCTCTTTGATGTACTCATCATCTTTGTCGAGATTCAAGAATAGTGTTACAAATGGTGACTGACCGTTAGTGGTCATCAATGTATTGATCTGATACTGAATTGTTTGGACACCAGAACGAAGTTCATCTTGTAAACGATCCTGTACCATCTTTTCGATTACACTTTCTGAGACATAATCACCGAATTCAGCAGTCATTTTTGCCTTGAATTTGTTGTAAGACTTTCTCAAGTATTTGCCTAAATGACGAACATCCACCGATTGACCGCCATACTGGCTACTAGCTACGGCAGCGATAACCTGTGTCATTACCGTACATGCAACTTGAAAGCTCTTAGGACTCTCGATTAGTTTTCCGTTCATTACTGTGCCATTGTCTAACATATCTCCTATATTGATAAGGCAACAGTTGAAGATTGGCTGTAAGAAATAGTCTGCGTCATGGAAATGCAAGATTCCTTCCTCGTGAGCCTTTGATATCTTCTCTGGTAAAAGAATACGTTTTGTTAAATCCTTAGAAACTTCACCAGCAATCAAGTCACGCTGTGTGGAAGCAACAGTAGCATTCTTATTTGAATTCTCTTCCATAACATCCTTGTTGCGGTTCTGAATTAAGCTTAGGATAGACTCATCAGTAGTATTCGCTTTACGAACCAACTCTCTAGAATAACGATAAATGATATATGTTTTAGCCAATACGAACTTTTTCTCATCCATTAGCTTCTGCTCGATAATGTCTTGGATATCTTCTACTAACATTCTGGAACGGTTCTTTGATTCAATGCAAGAAATGATGTAATCAATGGTTTCATCGGTTACTTTTTCAGACATCTCTACTTCTGCATTGGCTTTCTGAATGGCACGTTTTATCTTGCTTCTGTCATAAGAAACAGTGGTGCCGTCTCGTTTAATCACTTTCATATTCTTTCACCTCATAAATATTGTAAAGCACCGTATATGTAGAATATAGGTGCAATTAGCCTAAAAACAAATCCATTATACCACTTTATATTGGGCTTGTAAATGGGAAATACACAATATAGTGTGTGAAAACTTTTCATCCCACAAGATAATGCATAAATGCTTGAAAAAGCATGAATTCATGGTATTTCTGTGAACTTTTAGGAAAGGTCTTTATTTTTTTTTCTGTTTGTGATATATATTTAATGTATGTCTGGAAATTGTATTTTGAGATATTTTCAGCAATGTGATTTGCCGAAGTGCAAACATATTTTAACAATTAGGAAGAATGAATTAGAAGGGAAAAAGAATATGAAGAAGAGAATGGGAGCATTCTTGTTGGCTGGAGCAATGTTGCTCAGTATGACAGGATGTGGCAACAACAAAGCAGATGATTACAGCAAGTATGTAGAGTTAGGCGAGTATAAGGGCATCGAGTATACTAAAACAGAGGTTGAGATTACAGATGATGACGTACAGGCTGAGATTGATACATTTTTAGCAGGACTTGCAACAAAAGAGGAGGTAACCGATAGAGCAGTGAAGGATGGAGATATTGTTAATATCGATTTCGTTGGCTCTATGGATGGTGTCGAATTTGAAGGTGGTTATGCAGAAGGCCATGATTTGACAATTGGTTCAAATTCATTTATTGATGGTTTTGAAGATGGCTTGATTGGACATGAGATTGGTGAGAAGGTAACCTTAGATTTGGTTTTCCCAGATCCATACGAGAATGATCCAGAGAAGGCTGGTAAGGATGTTACTTTTGATGTAACAATTAATTCAATTTCGGTTAGCGTAACACCAGAGCTTACAGATGCTGTAGTTAAGGAAAATACAGATTACGATACAGTGAAAGCTTATGAAGACTCTATTAGAGAAGAACTTCAGACGACTGGAGAGGCAAACGCAGAAGCAAAGGTTCAGAGTGATATCTTTAATCAAGTAGTAAAGAACTCTAAGGTTAACGGATTTGATGAAGAAGAAGTGAAGAAGCTTGTTGATGAAGAGTTTGAAGGATTCAAGAAACAGGCAGAGAGCTATGAAAGCTATGGATATACTTATGAGATGGTATTGCAGGCAAATGGCTATGAAAATGAGAAGCAGTTAAAAGAAGGTATCACAGAGTATGTTAAGAATTATTTGACACAGAAGATGGTTCTTTACATGATTGCTGACAAGGAAGGAATTACAGTTACAAGCGAAGAAACAGATGCTTTAGTTAAGGAATACATGACTAATTATGGTGTTCAGACAGAAGAGGAAGTATATGATTACTTTGGAGATGATTACTTTGAATTATCCCTTATGTCTGAGAAGGTAATGGCTTTCTTGAAGGAGAATGCAGTTCTTGTTGATAGCTTAGATGAAACAACAGAGGCTGCTGCAGAGGCAACAACAGAAGCTGAATAATATAGTGAGAAGAAGACTATGGCGACATAGTCTTTTTCTTATACAAATGATATCTTGAGTTGCTTGATTTGGTTGACATCAAAGAATGAGTCAGTTATAATGATTTGGTGAATGTGGCGGATGCCACTGGATTTATGTAACGATTCAGAGTTTTATTTCAGAATGATATGATTTTATTTTGTTTGGGTACTCATTGAATAGTTGCAAATTTATAGGATGGAAGGGCGAGTCGAATGGCAGAGAAGAAGAACCTTTTGACCGATAAAGGTCTGAAAAAGTTAGAGGAAGAGTTACAGGAGTTACGTGTTGTCAAACGTAAGGAAGTAGCTCAGAAGATTAAAGAAGCAAGAGAACAGGGTGACTTATCAGAGAATGCTGAATATGATGCTGCAAAGGACGAGCAGAAGGATATTGAGGCAAGAATTGAAGAGTTAGAGACTATCCTCAAGAATGTTGAGGTCATTTATACAGATGAAGTTGATAAAGAGAAGGTTAACGTTGGATGTGTTGTTACAGTGAAGGATGTGGCAAAGAACAATGTTCAGACTTTTAAGATTGTAGGTTCTACAGAGGCGGATATCTTGAATAACAAGATTTCAAATGAGTCTCCAGTAGGTGCTGCATTGATGGGTGCTAAGGTTGGTGACAAGGTTACAGCGGAAGCGCCAAACGGATCATTCCAGTTTGAAATCGTAGAAATCAGCTTGGACGAAGAGTAGACATGAAGAACAGAGGGATGGTGAAAACTATCCCTTTCTTATTGTGTGATGTGAAATCTTTAGTGAATACTACTAAAATACTATTGATTTAGAATACAAGTATATAAAGTAGACTATTCTATAAGGAATTGTATCAAGTGATATATATTAAAATTTATACAGGAAAGTGAGTGAATACAGTGGGAGATAATAATCAAAACCAACAGCCAAAGCAGCAGGATTTGAATCAGTTGCTTAAGGTGAGAAGAGAGAAGTTACAAGAGTTACAGAATAATGGAATGGATCCATTTGTTATTACAAAGTATGATGTAACAGCTAAAACTGGCACTATTAAAGAACAGTTCGAGGAGTACGAAGGCAAGGATGTGTCTATCGCAGGTCGTTTGATGCAGAAGCGAGTTATGGGTAAGGCTTCCTTTGGTAATGTACAGGATTTGGAGGGAAATATCCAGATTTATGTTGCAAGAGATGATTTGGGTGAAGATGCATATAAGTTGTTTAAGAGAATGGATATCGGTGATATCGTTGGTGTTGAAGGTAAGGTGTTCTTAACTCAGAAGGGTGAGAAGTCTATCCATGCAACAAAGGTTACTTTGCTTTCAAAGAGTTTGCAGATTTTACCAGAGAAGTATCATGGATTGACAAATGTAGATACCCGTTATCGTCAGAGATATATTGACTTGATTATGAATCCAGAGGTAAAGGATACGTTTATCAAGCGTTCTAAGATTATCAGTACAATTCGTAAGTACTTAGATGGACAAGGCTTTATGGAAGTTGAGACTCCGATGTTAGTTGCTAATGCTGGTGGTGCTGCAGCTCGTCCGTTTGAGACTCATTTCAATGCATTGGATGAGGATTTTAAGCTTCGTATTTCTCTAGAGTTATATTTAAAGAGATTGATTGTCGGCGGTATGGAGCGTGTTTATGAGATTGGACGTGTATTCCGTAACGAAGGTTTGGATACCAGACATAACCCAGAGTTCACATTGATGGAGTTATATCAGGCATATACCGATTACAATGGAATGATGGATTTGACAGAAAATATGTATCGTTATGTTGCACAGGAAGTATTAGGAACAACTAAGATTACTTACAATGGAATTGAGATGGATCTTGGTAAGCCATTTGAGCGTATCACAATGGTAGATGCAGTTAAGAAGTATGCAGATGTTGACTTCAATGAGATTGCGGATACTGATGCGGCTAAGGCAATTGCAAAGGAAAAGCATGTAGAGTTTGAAGACCACCATACAAAGGGTGATATCCTTAACTTGTTCTTTGAGGAGTTTGTAGAAGAACACTTGATTCAACCTACATTTGTTATGGATCATCCGATTGAGATTTCTCCACTTACTAAGAAGAAACCAGAAGATCCAAATTATGTAGAGCGTTTCGAGTTATTCATGAATGGTTGGGAAATGGCAAATGCATACTCTGAGTTAAATGATCCGATTGATCAGAGAGAGCGTTTCAAAGCACAGGAAGCATTGCTTGCGTTAGGTGACGAGGAAGCAAATACAACAGATGAAGATTTTATGTATGCATTAGAGCTTGGTATGCCACCTACAGGCGGTATTGGCTATGGTATCGACAGACTTTGTATGTTGTTAACAGATTCGCCTGCAATCCGTGATGTTTTATTGTTCCCTACGATGAAGACATTGGAGAAATAAACCTTGTAAAATCAAAGGTTTCAGGCTCTCTGGTGGTCATCTGACTACTTTTTTGACTACTTTAAGGCATAGTCATATGAAAGAGTATGAAAGGATGTACAACATCATTGAAAAGATAATTTAAAAGTATTGAACTGTTATGAGGACATTTTCTAAAGTAATTTAGAAGATGTCCTTTTTTGCGTTATGGAAATTGTAAAAAGAAAAAGTAATTTAGAAAAAAGGAGAACCTGTTATGCAGAATAAATGTGAAAAAATGCGAAAGAACATGCAGAAATTTGTTAGGTATTCAGATGGAGCAAAGATGTACAGTATGGGATTGACTAAGTTTCAAGAATTAGCAAAGGATGCAAAGGCATGTTACAAAGTTGGTCAGTTAGTGTTAGTAAATACTGAAATACTAGATGAATACTTGGAAACTTTTAGGATTGTTGAAGATGAATTTTATAAGTAGGTGATGAAATGTCAAATGATTTGAAGAAAGATATCAAGGATTGTTTTCATTCAATAGAAGGAAAAGAACGTTATGTAAGACCTGATGTATTTGCAAAAGAGTTGGAAATAGAACTTGATGATGTACTTGATATTGCATTGGCAGCAGGTGCTAGATATCAACTTTCTA
>JAGAQX010000046.1 GCA_017622535.1 Lachnospiraceae bacterium
AGATGCAGATGCAAGATTCTCACAGTTGAAGGGAATCGTTGAGCAATTAATTATGAAGCAGGGTAAAGCTTCTGAGACTGCCAGCATTTGGGAGCAGTTCAAAGAGGGTATTATGAATGGTACCATCGAGGTGGATGAAGCAACTGCGAAGCAAGCACAGGAAGACGTTTCAGAAGATGGCTATTGGGGTGTAAAACAAACCTCAGAGCGTATCTTAGATTTTGCTAAAGCAATTTCTGGTGGCGACCCTGACAAAGCAGAAGAAATGCGCGAAGCAATCAAGAAGGGTTATGAATCTGCTGCTGATCTTTGGGGTGGAGAATTACCAGAGATTTCACAGAAAACATACGATGCAGTTATGAAGGGCATCGATGAGTGGAAGGAGCAGGATAAGGCTGCTGCCGCTGCTGCTACAACTGGTGTAGAAGCGTAACACTCACATTTCTATAGGACATTTTGGACCGCCATCGGCGTACGGACTGCCTCCCCTGCAGATCCGTCCCGGTGGCGGTTTTTCGTCATAATATTCATATTTTATCCATTTCTGCCGATAATAATAGTAAGAAGCTAGTGGCACATTCTAACGTAATTTCAAGGAGGAGATTACTATGAATGCGCAAACATTTAACCAAGTTGTTAATCCGGTGTTTGCCGTATTAGCAACTCCAAAACACCATCATCGTCGCGACAACCAAGAGTTTAAACAAAGAAAAAAGAAACCGACCAATTTTGATTCTTTATTTACAACAGCATGTGAGACAGCAGATGAGATGTTACTTTTTAACGACGCCGGATGTTATGGCAAGGATGCTAGACCAGTCGTTGGAATTGTCAGTAGCTTCAACAGAGCCTTATAAACTAGGACGGTACACTTTCCCCTTGCGGTGTACCGTCTTTTTACGATAGGGCATAAGCACAGAGCAAGAGATTTTATAAAACCTTTTGTCAGATTTTCTTCACAATTACTAAAGATTTTGAACACACTTTCTTCACATTTAAACACTATACTCTGTATTGTAAGAACTTTTCATAGAGTGCAATTAGTAATTGTACTCAAATTCTCCCCCTCATTAGAAGAAGCGAAGGATTCGTCCTTCGCTTCTTTTTTATTATCTTATTATTCTAAATATATTACTGGGATAGCTTATTTGCTAATATCTCTAGCTCTTCATAATTATTCTTCTTCAAGGAAGAACGAATGGTTACCTTCTCATCCAATACTGTCACTTCCTTCATTGCCTCGAACTGCTCTCTCATAATCTTGCCAGCCATCGGTGCCCAGGAGCCATTTTCAATAATTCCAACGGTACGCTTCTGGTACATTTTCACCTTCAGATGATAGATGAAGTCCTGCATCACTGGCATAATTGCCCCATCGTAGGTCGGACAAGCAACTACCAATCGGTCATAGCGGAACGCATCCTCAATACACTCTGCCATATCTTCTCTCGCCAAATCTGCAATTGCCACCTTCTCAACACCCTTTGCCTCTAGTAACTTAGCAAGCTCCTCCGCTGCCTGCTTTGTATTGCCATGCATAGAGGAATAGGCGATAAACACACCTTTATTCTCTGGCTCATAGCTACTCCAGGTTTGATATAATCCAATATAGTAATCCAGGTTTTCCGAAAGAATTGGACCATGCAATGGACAAATAATCTGAATATCTAAAGCAGCCGCTTTCTTGAGTAAGGTCTGTACTGGCATACCGTATTTACCAACGATATTAAAATAATAACGGCGCGCTTCACAAGCCCAGTCCTCTTCCACATCTAATGCACCAAACTTTCCAAATCCATCTGCAGAAAACAAGATTTTATCTGTAGACTCATATGTCACCATAACCTCTGGCCAGTGTACCATCGGTGCCATAACAAAATGTAGCTCATGCTTTCCAAGAGACAAGGAATCTCCCTCTTTCACCACCACTTTACGGTCTGCAATATCTACATTAAAGAACTGTGGCAGCATACCAAACAGCTTCTCATTAGAAACAATCCGAATATCTGGATAAAGCTCTATTACCTCTGACAAATTTGCAGAATGGTCAGGCTCTAAATGAGAGATGATAAGGTAATCTGGTTGCTTATCACCCAACACCTCAGAAAGATTTTCAAACCATTCCTTCGCTGCTCGTCGATCCACCATATCCATAATAGCAATCTTCTCATCCATAATAACATAGGAATTGTAAGAAACACCATTTGGTAAGATATACTGTCCCTCAAACAAATCCAACGTCTTGTCGTTGACACCTACATAATAAACCTGCTCTGTTACATTGTTCATCACTAATGACCTCCCTATTTTTCCATTGCGCTCTCTGCAATATATCTATAATGACATCCTTAATCAAGCATGTAATTCTACACAATTTATTCCTTACTCCACATATAACAATAGGTCTGGGTTCGCGCTGCGAAATATTCCTTCTGTAACAATTCTCGAACCTCCTCCTTAGTATACCATTTTGCCTCGATTTCTTCCACCGTAGAATGACTAGGTGTAAATGTTCCCGCTGCCACGCCAACTACACAAACATTCTTCTCGTTGGAGAAACCAATCGCGGAAAAGCTCTCACCAAGAACATCATTGATACGAATTAAATCAAGTCCCGTTTCCTCCTTCAATTCGCGTTTCGCACTGTCCATAAACTCCTCACCAGGATCTATCAACCCCGCTGGGAAATTAAACACAAAATCTCCACAAGGCATACGGTATTCCTTATTTAATAATATCTTATCTCCCACTTCATTATGCATAATTAAAACCACTGAATCCGCGGAGTGACTAGACAAATCCTCATGAGTGGTCAAATTGTGATTGCGGCTTATCATCTCGTAAACCTTTTCCTGATCATCCACTGTCCGATATGTAATGTCGTAACGGGCGATGAATTTACCGTCATGAATTTTTTCTATCTTTTCAAATTTCATAATCTGCGATTCCCCTTTAAAAGTAATGATTCATATAATATGACATTAATACCTTTTGTATAAAAAAGCAATCATTCATTTTGCAAATCAAACCCATAACACTATCCCAAAAGATTACTATTTGCTTCAAGAAACCTATTATTTGTATTCCTGCAAATTCAGTTCTTCCACCTTATTTTCAATGGTTGTTCCCGTTTCGTCAGTGTAGCCACTGAAATGAAGCTTCCATATATCCTCATTTTCATCGGAGGGAATTGCCTGGATACTTGCATAATATTCATTATTCACACGAACATAGAACATAAAATAGCGATTCGCATTTTTACCATTGCCCTTTACCTCCCATTGTAACAGAAAATCTGCAATTTCTCTCACAACATTTTCTTCCAAATATATATTCTTCTCCATGGTTAATCCTTCAATTTTATAATCACAGGTTGATAAAAGGGCCTCTGGTAACTCCTCTTTTGTGTAACCCTTCACCTCAATATCAGCCACCCGAACATTCAGCTTAGCGTATTGGGGCAATCCCCATTGCTCGGACAAGTATTCGCTCATTTTCTCATTCAATCTTACATCCTTGATATAATCTGCTTCAAAACCACTTAGAAAAACCTCATTTTTATCATCATGCAACGAAACAGAAAATGGAAATTGTAGCAAAGGAGTCTTGACACTATAAATGCGTGTAATCTCATTAGGCATCTGCACTTCCATATCGGCAGACAGCGCCTCTCCATAATTTTCACGCAGATATTCCTCAATTACAACTATATCTCTTTTGTAGTTTATTCGAATTGTTACCTGCTCTGTTATGAAATGACCAATACAACCAAAAACCGTCACTCCAACTAGGACAGTGATGATAATTCCAACTAACAATTTATGTTTCATTGTAAGCTTTTTGCGATTCACAAATCCATAGATGCATTGGAATAATAACACAACTGGATACACTGGAATCACACAACCCAAAAAGAGCGCTATTAATACCGCTTTATAACCATAACATAGCTCCGTAGAGTAAAACCAGGAAAACTCGATTCCAAATATGGATACATATACAAGATAAAGATATGGTAGAAAACTAAAAAGAAAAATACCAAACCAAATTTTTGCTCTCTTACTCATAGACCTTGCCCCTTTCTGTATATACCGTGATAAATAATTAGGAAATTCCATTTAACTTGTAGCATAT
>JAGAQX010000047.1 GCA_017622535.1 Lachnospiraceae bacterium
AACTTTAACTTTGGTAATCTTTATTATGGTAATTATCATATTAAGGAAATCAAAGAAAGCTATGGTTATCAGTTGGATACTACAACGTATGCAGTAAACTTTAGTGAGGCAAGCAACAAGCATCAGAACATTTCTCTTAAACGAAAGGTGCTTGAGCCTGTGAAGAAGCAGGCGTTTGAAATCATTAAGATTTCTACCGATGGTTCGGATGCACAGACAGATTATGTAAAAGGTGCAGAATTTACAGTAAAGCTACAGTCAGAGATTGATAAAGTAGGTTGGGATAAAGCAACAACCTATGATGTGCTTGTGACCGATGATAAGGGATATGCAGTTTCTAAGGAATTACCATTTGGTAAATACCTTGTGAAAGAAACGAAAGTACCGAAGGATTTGCACAAGACAGAGGATTTCACTGTAAATGTTACAGAAGATTCCAGAGCACCACAGGCATGGAGAGTATTAAATGATGCTCCATTTAAGGCATATATCCGAATTGTTAAAAAGGACGCAGAAAGTGGAAGAACGATTTTGCTTCCGAATGTAACCTTTAAGATTAAGAATACGGACACTGACCAGTATGTGGAACAGAAAATTGGAGATAAGAAACTCTCTGAGTTTACCACAGACGAAACAGGAACCGTAACAACACCGCTTCGTATGAAATATGGTAATTATGAGGTGGAAGAGATTACTGCTCCGGAAGGTTATCTGCTTTCTGATAAAACCTATCCTTTTGTTATTACCAAAGATGGTTCAGTAAAGATTGAGGAGGATGCAGATGGTGAAGCTGTGATTGAAGTAGTGGCAGAGAATGCTCCGGTAAAGGGAAGTATTTCTGTTAAGAAGACTGGTGAAGTGCTGAAAGATGTGGAATATGACACAATCGTTGACCGCATTATGAGTGAGTTATCGGATGAAAACAGAAGTGTGAACTTTATTTATGAGAGTCAGCCACTAGCAGGAGCAGTATATCATCTGATTGCATTAGAGGATATCTATACACCGGATCATCAGCTTGGTGAGGATGGAAACCGTGAACTTGCAATTATCAATGGTGTACCAGCAAGCAAGGGTTCTGTTGTTGCGGAACTTACTACAGATGACAACGGAGAAGCAAGTATTGATGATTTACCACTTGGAAAGTATCAGCTTGTGGAAGTTACTGCTCCGGAAGGTTTTGTGTTATGCGAAGAAGCAAAAGAGATTGAGTTAAGCTATGCAGATTCATCAACCGAAGTGGTGTATAGCAATTCCGAATTTGTAAATGAACGTATCAAAACAGACTTGTCATTGGTTAAGACAGATGCCGTTACAACGAATCCAGTTGCAGGTGCATTATATGGTGTCTTTGCAAAAGAAGATATTGTAAATGTGGATGGTGAAGTGTTAGTAAAAGCAGATGAGCTTGTTGATTATGCTACTACGAATGAGGAAGGTAATGCAGATTTTGTGTCTGACCTTCCGATAGGTCTTTATTATGTGAAAGAAATTGAGTCGCCACCGGGATATGTATTAGACCAGACGGTGTACGATGTGGACTTTTCTTCACAAGGTCAGTTGGTTGCTACGATTTCAACCGAGTTGCAAGTAAAGGAAACACCGATTAAGGTGGAGGTTTCAAAGTCTGACATTACCACAGGCAAAGAGATTGTCGGTGCAATACTGGAAATCAAGGATTCTGAGGGGAATGTATATGCGTCTTGGACTACAGATGGAACACCATATCAGCTTCATGCAATGCCAGCGGGCAATTACACTTTAAGAGAGACATTTGCTCCGTATGGCTATGTGATTGCAAATGAAGTACCTTTTACAGTTGCTGAAACTGGTGAGATACAGAAGGTTAGTATGGTGGATGAAAGAGTAAAAGGCAGAATAGAAATATACAAGTCAAACGATGAAAACGGAAAGCCAATCAAGGGTGTGGAATTTGAACTTCGTGATGAAAATGGAAAAGTGTTGCAGACACTAGTGACAGACAAGCTAGGTTATGCCCAAACAGACCTTTTGGATATCTGCACTTATAATGAGGATGGAAGTTATAATGCTGATATCAAGTATTATATTGTAGAGACAAAAGCTGCAAAGGGTTATATCTTAGATGACACGGTCCATGAGGTGGTTATCAAGTATGATGGCTGTGCAACAGAAACTGTGCATTACCAGTTAATTGTTACCAACAAACCGAAAGAGCCGAAGTTGCCACAGACAGGTGGTAATTATAATCCGTTTTTATTTGGTTTGGCAGGAGGTGCTTTGATTGGTATTGGATGGTATTTCGTAAAGCGTAGAAAGAAACGCAAATAGAATAGAGAGAGTTTAGTTTGAGGAGAGTATGCCAAATGGTTACTCTCCTTTTGTCATAAGGAGGAAGAATTTTATGATGGATTATGCAATTTTTAAGGAAGTTATGAGAGAGCAGATTTTGGAACATTTACCGGAAGAGTTTAAGGGTTCGAAGGTGAATCTCCATGAAGTGCCAAAGGTAAATCAGACATTGGATGCTTTAGTTGTTTTGAAACCTAAAGAAACGGTTGCGCCGAATGTTTATTTGAATTATTTGTATGAGGATTATTTGAGTGGAAAAAGTATTCATGATTGTCTTTCGCATTGTGCAGGGATGATTGTAGATGCGTATAAAGAAATAAATGTAATCAAACCTCGATTTGATTTCACACAGATAAATGAAAATGTAATCATGGCATTAGTGAATAAGGAGCAGAACAAAGAGATGTTAGAAAATGTTCCGCACCGTGATTTTCAGGATTTGGCAGTGATTTATCGTTGGGTAATGGAAGTTAATCAAAGAGGAATAGCTAGTTCGATTGTGACTAATAAAAATATGGAAACAGTAGGTATGACAGAACAGGATTTATTTCAGTATGCTGTTGAGAATACAAAGAGATTATTACCGGCAAAGATTATCCCTATGACAGAGGTGATTAAAGGGATGTTTTCATCTGAATGGACTGAGATGGGGATTACGAATAGAATTTTGGGTGAAATTGAAAGTGATCCAAGACAATCCATGTATGTGTTAACAAATGAAGTTAAAATGAATGGTGCTACTTGTATGCTTTACGAAAATAATCTTCATGAAATAGCGGAAAAAATTGGTTCGGATTTGTATATTTTACCCTCATCTATCCATGAGTGCATTTTAGTATCCGTAGAATTTGGTGAACCAGAGGATTTAGCCCAATTAGTTAATTCTATCAATATGGACTGTGTGGATATTGCAGACCGTTTATCAAACAATGTATATCACTATGATAAGGATTTGAGAAAGGTCACATTAGCAACCGATTCTCCAAATAAGCGATTAGACGGTAAGGTGTCTGAGCCACCAATGGTATATGAATCGCAGATGAAGCGATAATGGAGGTGCTGTATGGAAGAGCAGGTATTAGAAATTGATTCTGTAGATGAGTTAAAACAAATCCTTTCTTCCGTCCCTGAGCATGTCTTAGTCAGTGTTACGTTTGGAGAGGAGGATGCAAATG
>JAGAQX010000048.1 GCA_017622535.1 Lachnospiraceae bacterium
AACAGGAGAAAAAAGAACTATTACCTGATTGACACTAGGAAAATTATATCATGGGTTTAACTAAGCCGATTGATATTTATATATAATTTTAAGAAAGAAAAGTATAAATCTTTATCTAAAAGATATTATACGAGGAGGAATTCATAATGAAAAGAACGGTTATTGGTGGTATTTATTCATTGATTGGCTCTATATGGGGAGCTATAATACTATATTATACATGTAACAACTTAGTTTCTTCTTGGGATACTTATTTAGGAAGAGGTTTTGCTACAATGCAAGAAAACGGATTGTTGATACCATTTATTCTTTCGGTAGTACTTGTAGTATGTGGTATCATTATTATAAGCATAGAGTATTTTAAAAAAGATGAGTAATATAATCAGTAAAAACTTATAAGCACTTTGTCAAGAAAAAAAGCTTGACAACGTGTTTTTTATTGTATATACTAGCTAAGGTTGATGTAAAGAAAAAATCCTTTACAGAGGTGATAGACATGGAAAAGATAGTTCGACAAGCATTATTATTTGACTTTTATGGTGAACTTTTGACAGAGCACCAGAAGAACATCTATTCCGATATTGTTTTGAATGACTTATCATATTCGGAAGTTGCAAGAGATGAAGGAATTAGTCGTCAGGGTGTATATGATCTTGTGAAGCGATGTGATAAGATTTTAGAAGAATATGAGAATAAGCTTCGATTAGTAGAGAAGTTTTTGGATACGAAGGAACGCGTAAGTCGTATTCACGAGTTGGCTACTGATTTGAAGGGTATGACAGATAGAGAGGAATTGCAGGAGAAGCTCAATGAGATCGAAGAGATTTCCAAAGCAATTTATGAAAGTTATTAATTGGTGTTACTTGGTTTTAGAGAATAGGTTTATCAAGTAATTAGCACTAGGAGGCAAGCTATGGCATTTGAAAGTTTATCCGATAAATTACAGAATGCATTTAAGAAATTAAGAAGCAAGGGTTCCTTGACAGAAGCTGACGTTAAGGAGGCTATGAAAGAGGTTAAGCGTGCGTTGCTTGAAGCAGACGTTAACTTCAAGGTAGTAAAGCAGTTCATCAATTCCGTAAGTGAACGAGCAGTTGGTGAAGATGTGCTGAAGGGTCTTAATCCTGGACAGATGGTAATCAAGATTGTTAAGGAAGAGATGGATAAGCTGATGGGCTCTGAGACAACAGAGATTAAGCTTCTTCCTTCTAATGAAGTAACGGTTATCATGATGTGTGGTCTTCAGGGTGCTGGTAAGACAACTACGGTAGCTAAGCTTGCAGGTAAGTATAAGGAAAAGGGTAAGAAATGTTTGCTTACCGCCTGTGACGTATATCGTCCCGCTGCTATTAAGCAGTTAGAGATTAACGGTGAGAAACAAGGAGTGCCAGTATTTACAATGGGCGCGAATAATTCACCAGTGGATATTGCAAAGGCCGCTGTGGAACATGCAGCGAAGAATCATATACAGATTGTATTTTTAGATACTGCTGGACGTTTGCATGTAGATGAAGCCATGATGGAAGAGCTACAGCAGATTAAAGCAAATGTAGCAGTTACATACACCATTTTAACTGTAGATGCAATGACTGGTCAGGATGCAGTGAATGTGGCTACCAACTTTAATGAACAGATTGGTATTGATGGTGTAATTCTTACAAAATTAGATGGTGATACCCGTGGTGGTGCAGCACTTTCTATTAAAGCAGTAACAGGTAAGCCAATTTTCTATGTTGGTATGGGTGAAAAGCTTTCTGATTTGGAACAGTTCCATCCAGACAGAATGGCAAGCCGAATTCTCGGTATGGGTGATGTAGAATCTCTCATTGAGAAGGCACAGAATGCCATTGACGAAGACAAAGCCAAGGAAATGGAACAAAAGATGCGTAAGGCAACTTTTGATTTCAATGACTTTTTGGATAGTATGGCTCAGATGGAGAAGATGGGAGGTATGCAGAGCATGCTTTCGATGCTTCCAGGTATGGGCAGTCAATTGAATGGTGTTGAGATTGATGAGAAACAAATGAATCGTCCGAAATCCATTATTCTTTCTATGACAAAGGAAGAGCGTTCTAATCCAAAGATATTGAATGCCAGCCGTAAGCGTAGAATTGCAATGGGTGCTGGTGTGGATGTCAGTGAAGTGAATCGTCTAATTAAGCAATTTGAACAGATGCAGAAGATGATGAAGCAAATGTCAGGTATGATGGGTGGTAAACGTGGTAAGCGTTTCCGTATGCCATTCGGATTCTAAGAATGTTTTTTATAACATTTATTGAATCTATATATAATAGATGTAAAAACCATTATGGTTTGGACATATAGAAAGTCGCACATTGTGTGCAAATTTTAAAGGAGGTGAAATGACAATGGTAAAGATTAGATTAAAGAGAATGGGATATAAGAGACATCCTTTCTATAGAATCGTAGTTGCAGATGCACGTTCTCCAAGAGATGGTAGATTTATCGATGAAATCGGTACTTATGATCCTAATCAGGAGCCAAGCGTAGTTAAGGTTGACGCAGAGGCAGCTAAGAAGTGGTTAGCAAATGGTGCACAGCCAACAGAGACAGTTGCTAAGCTTTTGAAGCAGGCAGGAATTGAGAAGTAGGACTTGGGAGGTTATTCGTAGATGAAGGAATTAGTAGAAGTAATAGCAAAATCCCTAGTTGATCACCCTGAACAGGTTGAAGTAATCGAGACTTCAAAGGATGACGCCATTTATGTTGAGCTTAAGGTTGCCCAGGAAGATATGGGTAAGGTAATCGGTAAGCAGGGTAGAATTGCAAAATCTATCCGTACAGTTGTGAAAGCAGCTGCTTCTAAGGGTGATAAGAAGGTAATTGTAGACATTAAGTAGTAATGTCTTCGTGAAAAGAGTACGTCGGTACTTGAATAGTTCCCATTCGGACACATTTTCATTCTGTTGTACGCGTAGCGGCATACGGTTGCATAGTACGCAACCTAAGTGCCGACGGGTACAAACGGTCCTCATTGGGAATCTATTTCAAGTACCGACTTATTTTTGTGGAAAGAGTTATAAAAGATATAAGAGTTCTATTTTCGATTATTTATGTGGTTGCTATAACAAAGAATATAATGAGAAAAATGATAGAATATGAAAATGTGAATAGCATAGGAGGAAGAATGGAAGATTTATTGCAGATTGGTGTGATTACATCCACACATGGAATTCGTGGTGAGGTAAAGGTATTTCCCACCACAGATGATAATAATCGTTTTAAGAAGTTAAAGGATTGTTTTATTGAGTTTCGCAATGAAATGATTCCGGTAAAAGCCAATGGATGTAAGTTTTTTAAGAATATGGTTATTCTCAAGTTTGAGGATATTGATAATATTAATGATGTAGAAAAATATAAACAGTGCAAGCTATATGTAGATCGGGAGCATGCAGTGAAATTACAAAAGGATGAGTATTTCATTACAGACTTAATTGGGATATCTGTTTATAAGGAAGATGGGGAACAGCTTGGAACATTGGAGGAAGTAATTCCAACAGGAGCCAATGATGTTTATGTTATTATTGATGTAAATAAGAAAGAATGGTTGTTACCAGCTATCAAAGAGTGTATATTAAATGTTGACATGATAGAAAAGAAAATGACAGTACGTCTTATGAAGGGAATGGAGGACTAATATGCATTTTCATATATTAACATTGTTTCCAGAGATGGTGATGGATGGATTAAACACCTCCATTACTGGACGAGCTGTGAAGAATGGACACATTACAATAGATGCAACAAATATTCGTGATTTTGCAGAGAATAAGCATGGTCATGTGGATGATTATCCTTATGGTGGTGGTGCGGGAATGGTAATGCAGCCAGGACCGGTATATCGTGCTTATGAGTATGTGAAGGAACGAATTGCTGTTCGAAAAGCACAGGAGGATGAGGTAAAGCCGGATAGTGTTTTTGAACAGAATGGAGATAATGATAGATTTGTTGATGATTTAAATCAAAATAAGCAGAATAAGAGACCTCGTGTGATTTACATGACTCCGCAGGGTAAGGTCTTTAATCAGTCCATTGCAGAGGAATTAGCCCAGGAAGAAGACTTGGTTTTACTCTGTGGACATTATGAAGGGATTGACGAACGTGTATTAGATATGATTGTGACTGATAATCTATCCATTGGTGATTATGTGTTGACTGGTGGTGAATTGCCTGCGATGGTTGTGATTGATGCTATATCACGATTGGTTCCGGGTGTTCTTAATAATGATGTCAGTGCAGAATTTGAAACCTTTCATGATAATTTATTGGAATATCCGCAATATACCCGTCCAGAGGAATTTATGGGTATGAAGGTTCCGGAGGTATTGTTAAGCGGACATCATAAGAATATTGAAGCATGGCGTAAGGAACAATCATTACAACGAACGAAAGAACGTAGACCAGATTTACTTGAGAAAAGAGGAGAATAGATGGAGCTTGGTGGTTATGGATTCGAAAAATCTGAATTAATGAAGATTGCAGAAGAAATTTATGAACTAAAAGGTAAAAAACAGGATTTGGAGCTCACTTTACACGGAGAACGTTTTCATTACAAATACATTCCTAAACGAAAGAATTTAGTGGAACATGAAGTGACATTTCGCCTGTTATGGATTATTCCAATTACTATTTGTGTTGTGGCAGCACTTATTTTTATAGTCTGGTATGTTTTGGATTTAGGTAATATTGGTAGAGAAGGAGAAACCGCTGCTGCTATGGGTGTTGTTTTTTTGTGTACATCTTTAGTGGCTGCATTTGGTGGATATGCTGCATTTAAATTGTGGAAACGCGAGATTCATATGCTCACCCTGTTATGGCTTCATAGAAATCCAGAGAAGGCTGCAGCTTTTTCAAAGAAACATGATATTAATACTTTTCAAAATGATGAAGCAAAATCAAAGCAACGAATTGCGATGCTTGAGGAAGAGATTTCTAGTATTGCAACAAGAATTAGACAGCTAGAGGAACAACAGGTACAGTTGCTTGAAGAAAGAAAACGTAGTGAAAAGTTAATGCGAGAAAAGGGTGTTTTATTTGATGAGAATCCTAAACTTTTAAAGAGTAATGGAAAGTTTTCTTTGCGTGAAGAAAGTGTGGGTGCCGGTGATATTCGTGATTTGTATGAGTGTTATGTGAAAGAAGAACAATATAATCGAAATTATTTACAACAGTTAGATATCAAGAGGCAATTGTTGGACAAGGATATACAAGGTCTTTCAGAGCATGTGGAAGATATTAAACGAAAAGGAATTATTTTAATTTGTATATTTCTCTTTTTGATTGTAGCACAAGGAGCATTTTCGGGAATAATGGGTGGTATCACAGCTATACTTTGTTTTTGTATATCTTTTGGAATGCTGATTTATGCAGAGAATAAATGTAAACTGCCGATTATCATGTATCTCGTAGAGCAAGAACATCCAATTATTCAGGAATATGCTTTTTGTCATAATATGACGCCGATTCGTATTCGAAAGGATGAGATTACAGAAAAAATGAATGAGATACAAAAAGAATTGGATGATATAAAAAAGAAAAAACAGGCTTTGGATGTATAGATTATAAAGCCATAAGTAGCATGGAAGATTATAATGTCTTTGATGATACGATGAAAATGCAAGCTTTATATAAGTTTTTTAAGAAAATGCTTGCATTTACATTGGTTTTGTGTTAAATTTAACGAGTTGTGATTTCGTTTGGAAATTACATATATTAAGGGTGGTCCTCTGCGAGTTACCGTAAAACGTCAGTAAGACATTCTTGCAAGAACATCTTATATTCTAAGGAGGTCGTCATGAACGATATTATTAAGAACATCGAAGCTGCACAGTTAAAAGCAGAAGTTGCAGACTTCAACGTAGGAGATACTGTTAAGGTATCAGCAAAGGTAAAAGAAGGAAACAGAGAAAGAATTCAGGTTTTCGAGGGTACCGTAATTAAGCGTCAGGGTGGAAGCAACAGAGAGACATTCACTGTTCGTAAGAACTCTAACGGTGTAGGTGTAGAAAAGACTTGGCCACTACATTCTCCAATTGTAGAGAAGATTGAAGTTGTAAGACGTGGTAAAGTAAGACGTGCTAAATTATACTACTTACGTGATAGAGTAGGTAAGGCAGCAAGAGTTAAAGAACTAGTTAAATAGTTACAGAAATCTTAAGATTAAGGCTGGAGTAGTACTCTAGCCTTTATTTCTGTCCAAAATTATGTTAAAATAAATTGTTATGTATAATTTGCATTGTTTTCATTTATAATACGATTTATTGTGTAATCATGGATATGACTACATATCATTATATATTAGCAGGAGGCAATATGGGACGACGTCGTAGAAGAAGATATCGAAGCAGTTACGATAGAGAAGAATTTGACATGAAAGACTTTATGTCCGAGGTTGGTCGTTGGGCGATTTCGATTCTTGTAGTAGTAATTCTTGCCTATAGTATTGTGACCTTTGGTGTACAGTCAGTGACTATGATTGGACAAAGTATGGATCCAGCTCTTACTAATCAAGATGTAGTATTGATTAACAAGCAAGCTTATACCTTTGATGAACCGCAGCGTTATGATATAGTCGCATTTAAGCTGAAGGAAGATACAGAAGGATATTTTAATATTAAGAGAATTATTGGTTTACCAGGTGAAAAGGTTCAAATTAAAAATGGACATATTTTTATTAATGGTGATGTGGTATCGGATTTACCTTTTGATGATTTGATTATGACGGAAGGTCTTGCGATTGATGAAGTGACCTTGGGTGAAGACGAATACTTTTTAATGGGAGATAACTGCAATAACAGTGAAGATTCCCGTTATGTTAATATTGGTAATATTTCTTTGAAAGAAATTAGTGGTAAGGTATTTTTCCGCGTTTCACCACGAAGTAAGTTCGGTAAAATCCAATGATGAATGATGATGTAGCAATAGGTTAGTCTATAGAGAAGACGAAATGATTGTATATAGACGTGATTGTATTCATCAAAGATATCATATAGAAAATAAGGAGGATGTATTGTGCAAAATAAGCACTATACGAGATAGAGATGAATATTCAATGGTATCCTGGTCATATGACGAAGGCAAAACGTATGATGCAGGAAGATATTAAATTGATTGATATAGTGATAGAGTTGTTAGATGCCAGGGTTCCCATTAGTAGCCGGAATCCGGATATTGATACTTTGGCAAATAACAAATTTCGTCTTGTTTTATTAAACAAGTCTGATTTGGCAGATGAAAAGGTGACAAACCAATGGGAAGCCTATTTTAAAGAAAAAGGAATTATGGTAGTTACCATCAATGCTCGTAACGGACAGGGAATGAAAGCGATTACTGCAAAAGTTCAAGAAGCCTGTAAAGAGAAGATTGAACGTGATCGTAAACGAGGGATTATGAATCGTCCTATTCGTGCAATGATTGTGGGTATTCCCAATGTTGGAAAGTCTACATTTATTAATTCTTTCGCAAAGAAGGCTTGTACGAAGGTTGGTAACAAGCCAGGTGTCACAAAGGGTAAGCAATGGATTAAAATTAATAAAAGTGTGGAGTTATTAGATACGCCAGGAATTTTATGGCCTAAATTTGAGGATGATACAGTAGGTGAGCATCTTGCATTTATCGGTTCCATTAATGATGAGATATTGCAAAAGACAGAGCTTGCTTGCGATTTAATATCATTTATGGTAGAGCATTATCCAGGAGTACTTGGTGAGCGTTACCAGATTGATGAGGGAGAAGCGGCATCCGCTATTTTAGAAGGAATTGCACGCAACAGAGGATGTCTTCTGAAGGGGAATGAATTAAACTTTGAAAAGGCTGCGATTATTTTATTGGATGAGTTCCGCAATGGAAAACTGGGACGCATCTCATTAGAAAAACCATCACTATGAAATATGCATAGTAATGGAAAACAGCATAAGGAGAGAGAA
>JAGAQX010000049.1 GCA_017622535.1 Lachnospiraceae bacterium
ACCACTGGATATAAAAGCTTATCTACATCTAGACCCTCAGCTTTCGCATTGTCTTCTGCAACCTTTGTAGAATAGCTTTCAATCTCTTCTCTTAACATTCCCGCTGCCGTATTGGAATTGGTATCCGCATACATATAGTGAATCTCGAAAGTGACCTGACTCTCTGTTTCCTTAACAGTAATATATGCATCAATCTCTTCCTCTTCCAAGTCCTTCTTCGGATTGTCCGATTCCACTTCCTTCAAAATATATTCCAGCTCGTCCTCATCCCCTGCAATCCAATCATTCAATGCTTGCTTGTGTTCTTGGGCTACATTTTCATAAGCAATGTAATAGGTACTTGCCTCCTGCTCCTCCATTACCATAGTCATAATCTGCATAATGACCAAGAATAGCATTGGATACAAAAGTACTGGTAATACAACCATGGTTAAAATGGTCTTTTTATCACGAATGACATCTAAAATCTCTTTCTTATAGAGTGTGCTAAGCTGCTTATAGTTCATCTTCTGCACCTCCTTCTACGTCCTCTTCTGTACCTTCAATATAGGCAAAAAACGCATCTCGCAAATTGGTTGTCCCTGTTTCTTCTCGCAACTCCTGTGGTGTGCCAGATGCAATAATACTACCTTTATTAATCATAACAATCCGGTCGCACATAAACTCTGCTTCTTCCATGTAATGTGTGGAATAAAGAACCGTCTTTCCTCTTTCTCGTTCCTGTTTCATAAAGTCAATAATTGCCTTGGAACTAATAATATCCAAACCCAATGTAGGCTCGTCAAATATGTAAATGTCCGGATTATGAATCAAACATCTTGCAATGGAAGTTCTCTGTTTCTGTCCTGTAGAAAGCTTCTCAATACGGTTATCAATAAACTCCTCCATCTTAAGCAAATCACAAATGGACTGAATCTTCTCCTCAATCTCATTCTTGCTAAATCCATATAATTCCGCAAACAAGGTCAAAAGCTCACGAACAGAAAAACGGCCATATAGCTTGGTATTCTCGGAGAGATAACCAATCTTCCCTTTCAGGCTCTCTTTATCTGTAATCTTTGTGCCATCCTTGTCTGTAATCAAAACTTCTCCCTCGGTTGATTCCATCAAGCATCCAAGCATACGAAGAAGGGTCGTCTTTCCTGCACCATTGGGTCCAAGAATTCCTAATATCTCTCCGTCCTTTGCCTCAAAACTTACATGGTCTACTGCATAAAATTCTTCCTTTTTGCCCTTTTTCACAGTACGGACAAATTGCTTCGTAAGTGAATTTGCTGCTATCACGTTGTCTCCTCCTATTTTTTTATAATCAAGAACACTCAGTTCATTTTTGACAACTTTCTTTGTCATAAACGCATAATAGCATTGACAACTTTCTTTGTCAATGCTATTTTTGTGAATTTTATATTAAGTTGTATACATATGATGGGAACTTATTTGATTTTTGACGGTGTCACTTTTGCACCGCAGTCCACTTTTTCATAAACACACTTAATTCATCAACCATTGCTCTTTATCATATATTTCATACTCTTGTAAAATCATAACAGTCTGGTTCTTAATTTCTTTTATAGCTTCATCAAATTGTTCAGGAATTATTGATTGTATATCTTCGAGTTCACAAGCCTTCATTATAAGCTCCAGTATTTTATCATCACACCCTTTATCGTATAATTCATTATATACATGTGGTGAAAAAAGAAATTTTTCTGCCTCTTCAAGTATAATTGCTTTGTTTTCCAATAGATGTAATAGCCCTACTATGTTAATTAGAATAATTTTTTCATCTTGCCGATTAATTGATTCATCTGTAATCTTAAACAAATAATCCCTCCTAATTACTCCAACCCGGCTTAACTTTAACATTAAACACCTTGCCTGATTGACTTCTAAAATAATGTATGGATACTTTGTTTCCATATGTATCATATCCATCTTTATATACCTTTTTCCATATTCCAGATTCAATTTGTTTCAATTTCTGCAATAATTGTTTATTGTTTACCTTATGCACAGTTGTTCCATTTTCTCTAGGTTGAAACCCTTTCGGATATTTAGGTGACTGTTTTATAGAATCATACACCTCACGCAACTCATATTCAGAGTTATCTTTACCTGTATCACAACCTTCTTTCTTTCCATCTTTTTCTTCATCATCTTCGTCTTTATTTTCTGGCACTCCAGGTGTATCAACTTCCGTATCAGTTTCTTCAATCTCATAGATTGCCTTAAACAAATGCCATGATGCCAACCACATCACAGTAGTCACAAGCCATTCTTTATCATAATTATGGCTTGGAAAATCGATAATGAGATTCTTCCAATCTGCCTGCGTTACAGTGACTTCTTCAGATATCACTGTGGCATCGTTTAAGTTTCTTCTCAAACTTGAAAAAATGTTTAGGGCTGTTTGATTTGCAAACGCTATTCCAGTCGCAATGACACCAGCAATACCAACAATCACTAAATTTTCTTTTAATGAACTATATCCACTCGGATCCGTATACATTACCGGATTCGCATTCGCATACAAATACTTATGCAATGTCACTGGGTCATAGATACTTCCCTGATAACTGTCCATGCTAATAAAGGTTCCAGTTGATGGATTCATGTATCTAGCTCTTAGGTAGTATAATCCTGTATTCGCATTGTATTGTTCCCCGGTGTAAAGGAACTCGTTTTTACTATCTCCTTCTTTCTCTAGTAGATTTCCGTATGCATCATAAGCATATCTATCCGTTACTCTTCCTGCTTCGTTTGTTAAGGTTCTGACACTTCCATGTCCATCGTACAAATAATACCATATCTCGTTTCCATTTTCCATAGAAAGTAGCTCATCACCTCTGGTGTAATAAGCGATTTCCTTACCAGCCTTGTCGGTCTCGGCTACAACCATCGTAAGACTTCCACTTGTATCATTCACATAGTAAGTGGTGTCTATCTCATTGATAGTCTTTGAAGTACGGTTACCTGCATAATCGTAGGTGTAGGACTCAATGGTTACGCTATTCCCCTTCTGGATGGTTGCCCTTAACAAGCGATTTTCCTTGTCGTAGCTATAGTCTACTGTCTTATCTCCAGTCTGCTTCACTAAGTTTCCATTGTCATCAAAGGTATACGTAATCGTTCCTTCTTCGGATAATTCCGTTACAAGCTGGTTTAAGGCATTGTAGGTATAGGTCGTGGTTCCTTCTGTAACCTTGATTTCCTCATTGTCAACATCTGCAAAAACACTTACATCTCCCTTAACCGTAGTTTCTTTGGAGATGCGGTTGCTCGCAGCATCGTATTCAAACTCATTGATAATGCTACTGTCGTTTCGCTCAATGGTTTCCTTTATCAGACGGTTTAACTTATCGTACTTATAAGTGGTTTCCGTCTCAATTCCATTGCTTAACTCGGTAATGGATGTCCTTTCTCCCGCTTTTCCTAATCCGTAAGTATACTTGGCAAGGGTAACACCACTTTCATTTACAACCCACTCTTCCTTGAGTCTCTGGCATGCATCATAAGTGTAGGTTACCACGTTGCCATTTGGATATCTCACAGCACTACGATTACCCAACTCATCATACTCATAAACCGTTGCCTTTCCGTTTCGGTCAATGACCCTTGTCAC
>JAGAQX010000050.1 GCA_017622535.1 Lachnospiraceae bacterium
AAAGTATTATAAGATTGGCGGTAAGCGTTTAGAAGTCAAATCAACGAAAGTAGAAGATGACAATTATTATCTACTTACATTAGCAGCAATTGCAAAGGAACTTGCATTTAGGAGAGTACAAAAGGCAAGCATTTTATTGGCAGTTGGACTTCCTCTTACACGTTTTGGAGAAGAAAAGGACGCGTTTATAAAATATTTGAGCCAGAATAAAGAGGTAACATTCAAATATGAAAAACGTCAGTATCAAGTAACGATTGAACGCATTTCAGTATATCCACAATGTTACGGAGCAGTTGCAGATCGGTTATATCTGTTTCCTCAAAAACAGTTGGTTGTAGATATCGGTAGTTGGACAGTAGATATCATGCCAATAATTAACCGTTCACCGGATGAGTCAGTATGTAACACACAACCACATGGCATTATTACATGTATCAAAGAGATAAACAAAGAGTGTGTGAAGCAACTGAACGAAGAGATAGATGAACATGATATATTACAGGTTATTTTGAATGGTTCGGAACATTTACCGGATAAGTATAGAGAGATTATTGAAAAGAAATTAAGAGAGTATTGCCAGCGGATATATTACAACATTCGTGAGTTGGGTTACAACATGGAATTGACTCCAATCATTTTTGTTGGTGGAGGTGCAGGTGTTATGAAACGTTATGGTGGTATGAATCAGAACAATATTTCTTATATTGATGATGTGCGAGCGAATGCCAGAGGATACGAATACCTTGCAAAGCATTATTTAGAACGTGTACTAAAGCAAAGAGGTTAGGAGGTGTTTGCCATGGCAAGAAAGAAATATGGTCAAGTAAGTCTTAGATTTGCACTTGATAATCCTACAGAGAGGCGTTTATTTAAAGTAGTAGATGATTTAGATTTAACGATTCATAAATCAAAGAACCGCTTTATTCTAAAAGCATTAGAGCATTATGTTGATGGGTATGGAGAAGACTCGTTAACGAAACAATCAAAACGAGAAAGCTATATTACACGAGAAGAACATGAAGAGGCAATTCAAAAAATTAAAAATGAGGTGAGGACGGAATTATATCAGGAAGTTGTATTGTTTTTAGCAAAAGCAACGGTTGCAAATGCAGTTACATCAGCACAGACAATAAATTCTATTCCACAAGAAAGTGAAACTATGAATAGCCACAATTTCACAGAAGAAAATGCACCTACTGAAGAAATGATGGAGGACATTATGAAGTGGAGCTGATTCAAAAATAGGAGGTGAGGTTAATGGAAAAGAGAATGTTAAGATACTTTGAAAAGATGTATCATTTTGATATTCGTCGTATGGGACGTATGTTAGCATACCATAGACGAATGGCAATTTAATAAGGGAAGACCGGGATGCGAACCGGCTTACGGGTAAGGAGACGTGCCAAAAGGCGCGTCTTTTTTCTTGCACAAAAAGCCGGGAAAATAGTTCTTTCCGGCGTTGTGTGAGTTGGTAGGGAAGATGTCGCAGCAAATCAATGGAAAGGACGATGTTTATGAATAAGAAAAAGAAACGAATAACAGCTATGCTTATGGCGGTCATTTTAAGCCTTTGCGCAGTTATGCCACCGAATGCCTCAATGGTATTTGCTTCAGACGTAAATGAGGCTGATACAGAGGAATTAAAGGTATATGATGCCACAGTGCGAACAGACTTGGAAGCAGATGAAGTAGTAGTGGCGGAGGACATTATCATTGCTGTCGATTATGGTTTTGACGTAATGGAAAGTAGAGATGGAATATCTTTCGATGATACTAAGGTAGATGTTTCTTACTATGCTGATAAGGGTAGCTTTGATGGAAACGTGGTAGGTGAGTACGACACTTACTACAAGGTAACGCCAGTGAGTGGTAAAGAAGCATATTTGGTTCATCGTGTGATTTCAGTCCGAGAACCGGAAACTGTATCTTCTAATTCTGCATCTGGTGATGCAACAGAAAGTGAGGAAACAGTGCCGGAGGAAGATGAACCAAACGAAGGTGAGCTTGCAAAGGGTGAGATTGTAGAACCAGAAGAACCTCTTCGCATTATGATGGCGTCTGCTCCGGTTTTAAAGGCTTCCGCAACAGCCGATGACAGTATGAAGGTATCCTACAGTGGTTATGTATCATATTGTGGCAGACGAATGGGTGTAAAGTATATCTCCACATCGGGAGAATACAACAAATGCTTGGTATTCTGTATGGATTTAAACAAGAATACAACAAGCGGTAGTGTAGAAGCTTCTAGCTCTAAGGTTAAGCCGGAAATCACTTATTGTCTGGTAAATGGTGCAAGAAAGTTAGGTGGTACGTGTCATAATGACAAGTATTCAGCAGGTTCCGCAAACGCAGACTATTTTATCACAAGTGCAGCAATCCACGTATTGAATGGTGAGGTTGGTCTAAGTTATTACAATGATGGAAGTGGTGTGTATAAAAAGATTGCTTCCCTTGTTGAAGATGCAAAGAAATGTGACAGTTCAGAGTACGCAGATAGCGGATTAACAAAGTCTATCACCTACAATATTTCACCAAAGAAAAGTGAGTGGAAAGATATGGGTGATGGATTGTACCGAAGTGCAGATAAGTTTGTCCGTACTAAGACAGGTACAGTAAAAAATGTAAAGTACACCATTACAGGTGCACCATCCGGTCTTACTGTGGGTGAAATTAAAACCGACGCCAGTGAAATCGAAAATCCGGATGACTTGAAGAAGTACGATATTTGTGTTGCACAGACTGACGCAAGTAAAGCTTCATCAAACTTTTATCTTTATTGTAACGCAGAGGCTTTAGCAAAGATTCAGGAGAATGGAAGTACCATTAAGGTAAAAGCGAAAGCTTATGCAGATGAAAAGGGTGGACGTAAATGGACACCGACGGTTGTGTCACAGCAGAAAATCACGTTCCTTGAAACCTTTGAGGATGTAGTATCAGATCAGGCTACAGTTAAGGTGACTTCCAATTTTAAGCTGGGTAGTTTTTCACTCAAGAAAACGAACACTTATGATGGAAAGCCAGTTCCGGGAGCGATTTACTATTTATACGAGGATTCGGCTTGTACGGATTTGTTGTGTAAATTGTCACTTACAGATGCGAATGGTTTGTCTGGCTCAAACGTTGAAGTATTGACTGAGGCAACATACTATCTAAAAGAGGTAAGGGCACCACAGGGGTATCGTTTGGATGAAACGGTGTATCCGATTGGTTTAGAATACTTTACTTTGTATGATGCAGAAGGAAAGGTGATTCAACAGGGTAAGACGGTGGATGTAAATGAAATTCCAGAGCCGGTTGGTGTCATGGTTCACAAAACAGACTCGAAAACAGGTGTATTTGTTAAGGGTGCAGGTTTTGCAGTGTTTAATGATGCGGCTTGTACGCAAAGAACCTTGATAAGCGATGATGTACCTTCGCAGGTGCCAGTATTCTATTACAATGAGGATTTGCAGATTGCAGCATCCGATAAGTTTGTAAAGAAGCAGGACTATTACTATGTAAAAGAAGTGGTAGTTCCAGACGGTTATCGTGATGATGGAACCGTATGGACTGTTTCACCAAACTATGGTGAGTTTGCGATTGTAAATGCGAATAACACACCTATCCGTTGTGATGTATCGGCTTCCAAAGAGGATAGAGAAACCGGAAAGAAAGCGCAAGGTGACGCAAAGTTAGATGGTGCTTTATATGGCTTGTATGCGACAAGTAACATTGTATATCCGGACGGAAGTGGTGTAGTAACTTATAGTGGTAATGATAACATTACTTCTACAGAGGGAACTGATTTTGTAAGCACCGGAGCTAAAGCGAATGCCGGAGCATTGCTTGCAACCGTAAAAACGGATAAAGATGGTAACTTTAACTTTGGTAATCTTTATTATGGTAATTATCATATTAAGGAAATCAAAGAAAGCTATGGTTATCAGTTGGATACTACAACGTATGCAGTAAACTTTAGTGAGGCAAGCAACAAGCATCAGAACATTTCTCTTAAA
>JAGAQX010000051.1 GCA_017622535.1 Lachnospiraceae bacterium
TAGAGGCGATGCAGGAAAAGACGGTAACTGTTGGTAAGACAACCTACGAGCTTCCGAAACCATTTATGGTGTTAGCGACTCAGAATCCAATAGAGAATGAGGGAACCTATCCGTTGCCAGAGGCGCAGTTAGACCGTTTCCTTTTTAAGCTGTTAGTAGAATTTCCGAGTAAGGATGAATTAAAGGAAATCATGGACATTACCATTACGAATCAGAAGGTGGAGTTGAATTCTGTTATGAATGGTGAGGATATTATTGCCATTCGTACAGCCATTAAAGACATGCCGATTTCAGATGCAGTTATGGATTACGCGTTATCTTTAGTTGTGGCAACACATCCAGAGGATGCAAATGCACCAGAGGTGACAAAGAAGTATGTTGCAAATGGAGCCAGCCCTCGTGCAGCTCAGGCAATTGTGAAGACTGCGAAAGCAAGAGCATTTATGGAGGGTCGATACAATGTTGCCTTTGAGGATATCCAGTTTGTGGCATATCCAGCGTTGCGTCATAGACTGGCACTTAACTTTGAGGCAATATCGGATGGTGTCAGTACAGATGATGTGATTCGTGAGATTATGGCAGCCGTGAAGACGGTATAAGGTCATAACATGTGGTGGAATGTTTGGAATTGCTTTGTGTGCGACCAATGTAAAAACTATGAAATAAATAGAGTGAAGCATGACAAATAAGATTTGTAAGTAGTGGTGTGATATGGAACAAACCGTTTTTGATAAAGGATTTTTTGACAAACTGAATACATTAAAAATGAGTCTAAATATGCGCTTGTCCCAGGGTATGAGTGGTATCCGAAAATCCAGTGCAAAGGGTTCTTCGGTGGAATTTTCGGATTTTCGAGAATATATGCTAGGAGATGATATTCGACGAATTGACTGGAATGCTTATGGACGTACGGACAAGCTTTATATCAAGCAGTTCATGGAGGAGAAGGAAGGTATCTTTCAGATATTTATAGATACTAGCCGTTCTATGTGCTTTGGAGAGCATCCAAAGTCTACTATGGCACTGCAAATCGCGGGTGCATTATCCTATATTGTGCTGAATAATTTAGACCGCATTTACATTAATGAGATGAAAGAGAATTCCGTAACCAAGGGAAAGGGTGTGACTGGAGCGGCAGCATTTTCTCATGTATTAAATGATTTAAACCGCATTTCCTTTGATGGAAGGACAACCCTTAATAAAACGATACTATCCCGTCCAGTGCAGGTGGGTGGAGTGTCTATTATTATCAGTGATTTTCTTGATGAGAATGGAATTGAGGAGGCACTGAAATATCTTGCGTACCGCAAGCAGACTATTGTGCTAATCCAGGTGCTTGCAAGGGAAGAGATAGAAGTTAATTATGAAGGGACTTTGAATATGCTGGATATGGAAACCAATGAGCGGGTGAAGATAACCATGTCCAATGCAACCATTAAGAAATATAAGGAGCAACTAGAAGGTATGCAGACAAATCTCCAGAATCTTGCCAGAAAATATGGTGCAAGGTATGTAAGCATTTGTTCAGATGAGAATTTGGTAAATGCAATGTTGCATGGATTTTCTGGAATTTTGCAGGGGAAATAATACTTGTTGAATGATTTGTAAGCTTTGCAACTTTTTAAAATAATAGATTCGGAAGGATAAGAATATGACCGTACAGAATATGTGGCCATTAGCATTTTTAATATTGATTCCTGTAATTATCTTGCTTTATTTGTTAAAGCAAAAGGTGAAGGATGAACCATTTTCTTCTACCTTATTATGGCAGGAAATATATAAAAATCTGGAGGCTAAGACACCATTTGAGAAGTTAAAACAAAATATATTGATGTATCTGCAGATTCTATTGATGCTGCTTCTTATTTTTGCGCTTATGGCCCCGATTTTGAAAAAGGGTGGCATATTGCAGGAAAACACAGTGATTGTCATTGATAATAGTGCCAGTATGCAGTATCTGTATGATGGCGATATGAGCCGGCTGGATTATAGTATCAAACAGGCAGAGAAGGAAATCGATGGATTAAGTGAAAGCAGTACAGTAACCTTGATTACTTGTAACTCTGAGGCAATGGTATTGTATCAGGGCAAGGACAAGGGGACGCTGAAACGCCGTTTGAAGGACATTGCACCAACCATGGAAACGGGTACCATGGATGTGGCAACCAATGTGGTGAATTCTGTCATTGCAGACATGCCAAATGTCCAGATACTTTGCTATACTGACACCGATTTTGCTAGTGAGCAGTGGACAAAGAGTAACGAGAAAGCAGCATTTATTGTGGAAAATGTGTACTCGGAAGGTGAGAATTGTTCCTTGGATTATGTAAACTATTCTGTGGGAGAAGATGGAGTAGAAGTGCTCTGTAAGGTGACGAACCATGGAACCCAGGATGTAACCCAGGATGTGAGCCTTTATGTAGGTTCCAAGATTACAGATGTGCAGACCGTCACAGTGAAGGCGCAGGAAAGTGAAAATGTCTATTTTGCAAAGCAGAACCTGACTACAGACGGTAGCGTAGTGGTAAAAGCAGAGTTAAGTGCAAAGGATGCACTTACTGCAGATAATAGTCAAAGTACAGCCGTAGTAGCGAATACAGAAAAGAAAATATTGTTGCTTTCAGAAGGAAATGTCTTTTTGGAAAAAGCCTTATCCTTGGGTGAGGGGATTGAGGTATACAAGTCAGACAGCGTCAATGTATTGAATCAATCCAGTGCAGAGGATACCTTTGATCTATATGTATTTGACGGAGTAGAAGTGCCAGCAGATTTTGATGTTACTACATTGCCAGCAGATGCGTCGTATCTATTCTTGAATTATGACAAGGACTTTGGAGAGAACGGATATATTACGAAGGATAGTTCGATTGCTAATGCAGTATTATCCTTTGATGAGACAGATATTACAGAGTATGTAGATAACTATAGCTTTGGTATTACCAAAGCATATACCTATCATTTGCCAGAGTGGGCAAATCCTGTGATTAAGGATGGTAATGGAGCAATTGTTGCTTATTATGGTGCGCTTGATTCCCACCACATTGGCGTGATTGGTTTTGATATTCACGATACCGATTTAGCATTGCAGACAGAATTCCCAATCTTCATGTCGCAGCTTTGTGACTGGATGCTTGGAACCGCACAGGAGGTAGCACAGATTGAGAATTTCCCAGTGGAGACAGAGTCCGAAGTGACACCAGTGGATGGGGTGGTTGTAGAGGGAAGTAAGGATAACAAGAAAACCGGTGGTCGAGCAATCCGGAACCTGTTATTAATTCTAGCAATTTGCCTTTTGATCGTAGAGTGGATTGTCTATGTATTGCAGGTGAACTCTAACAAGAAGAAACAGTTTTTAGTAGTTCGTCTAATTGTGTTGCTAGCAGTCGTTCTTGCAATTGCCGGGGTGTCTGTTTCAAAAAAACAGAAGAAAGCGGAGACCATTTTCTTAGTGGATGTTTCTGATAGTATGTCTGGTAACATTGACCAGGTGGAGACATATTTAAAAAATGCAGTCAGTGAAATGCCAGAGAAGAATATGGCAGGAATTGTAGCATTTGGTAAGGATACTGCGGTGGACCAGTTTCTGACGGATAAGAAGATGTTTACAGAGTTTACCTCTGAGCCAATAACGATTGCTACGAATATTGAAAAGGCCGTCAATGCAGCCTGCTCTATGTTTGACGAAGGTGTGACAAAGCGTTTGGTGCTTATCACAGATGGTAGCGAGAATGAGGGTAGCATGAATCTTGCGGCTACCACCCTAAAAGGTCGTGATGTGGAGCTCTATACCATTGCTATGGAAGATAGCATAGGTGGGAATAGTGAGGTCTATATTGATGGTTTGGAGGCTCCTTCTGTCATTCATGTGGGAGATCATTACAATATTAAGGTGTCTGTAACCTCGAATGTGGAGACGGATGCCACATTGTCGCTGTTTGCCGGTCGTACGGCTAAGGGACAGCAAAGGATTCATCTCACCAAAGGAACGAACCAGTTTGTATTTGAGGATGTCGGTGAAGAGGGAACCATTGCACAGTATAAGGCAGTGATTGAGCCGCAAGAGGATACCATTGCGGTTAATAATACCTATGTTACCTTTGCGGAGGTAGAAGCAAGACCAAGAGTGCTATTGATTGAAGGTACACCGGATGAGGCTAGTGAATTCGAGAAGGTGCTTGCAGCTGCCAATATTGACTATGATATTATGACACCAAAGGGCGTGCCAGTTACTTTATCAGAACTTAATCAGTATAAGGCTGTCATTACCCTGAATGTGCATTATGATGATTTGAGGTCTGGATTTACAACTGTGCTAGATTCCTATGTAAAGGACTTTGCAGGTGGATATATCTGTATCGGTGGTGATAACAGTTATGCACTTGGTAGTTATCGTGGAACAGAGCTAGAGCATATGCTACCAGTATATATGGATTTACAGGGTGAAAAAGAGATTCCGAAGATGGCGATGACCTTCGTCATGGACCAGTCGGGAAGTATGACCTCTCCATCAGAAGAAAATAGTAGTGTGACAGGTCTTGATTTGGCAAAGCAGGCAGCAGTTTCCGGCGTAGCGGAGGTTCGTAATTCCGATGAGGTGGGTGTATTAGCCTTTGATGATAAATATAGCTGGATTGTTCCAATCCAAGAGGCAACGGACGTGGAACAGTTAAAGGATGACATCCGTACCATCGGATATGGTGGTGGAACCAGCATTTATCCCGCTCTACAGGAAGCATATTTGAAAACATTAAAGAGCGATGCCAAGATTAAACATATTGTGTTGTTGACAGATGGGCAGGATGGATATAACCAGTATGACGGACTATTGAAATTAATAAATGATGCAGGAATCACAGTATCTACTGTGGCTGTGGGAAGTGACTCTGACCAAAAAACCCTTTCTTATATTGCCGAGACGTGTGGAGGACGATATTACTATACAGATGTGAATAATTCGATTCCGAGAATCTTTGCACAGGAGGTATATCTGTCTACGAATACCTACCTGCGTAACGAAGAATTCTATCCAACCATTACCAGTAATAATGAGGTGTTGGATGGTGTGATGGAGGAAGGATGTCCGGCACTTTTGGGATACATTGCAGCGACGGCAAAGCCAACTGCAGATGTAATATTGGAATCTCATAATGAGGATCCGATTTTAACGACCTGGCAATATGGACTAGGTAGAACAGTTGCATGGAATAGTGATGGTAATAACCAGTGGACCGCTCAGTATGCAACCTGGGACAATTATCCAATGCTGTGGTCGAATATCATTCAGTATGTTGTTTCTGACACAGAGCTTGGAGAGGATACCTTAGAGGTTGCAAAAGAAGGGAATACAGCTATCATTTCCTATGAGACAAAGGAATATGACAAGAATACCAAAGTGCAGGCTGTGGTTACCGATGAAAATGGTACTGCCAAGGAAATTACATTAGATGCAGTAAAGCCAGGAAGCTTTGAGGCAGCAGTGGATATGGAGGAAATCGGTGTCTATAATGTGAGCATCCGTAAGCTTGATGGTGAAGAAATTACTAAGAATTATAATACTGCGTATTCCAACCAGTATTCGGTGGAATATCAGTTTACCGATACGAAGACGGATTTGACCACATTTACAAAGCAGGCTGGTGGCGTGGAATTAACGTTAGAGGATAGCATTTGGAGCCAGAAGCAGAAAACGGTGAAGGCGAAGACGTCACTAACGGTACCGCTATTAATTCTTGCGATGGTGCTCTTCCTGTTTGATATTATTGTTCGTCGTTTTTCCATTGATATGGCATTCTATGTGAAAAAGGCATTTGGTGTTGTGCTTAAGAAATCGCAGGAAAGAAAGCAGTCTGGTCGTAAGGCAAGAAAAGCAGCAAAGAAAAAGACGGATACTCTAGGGGATGATACGGTACAGGTTTCAGAGACAGAGAATGTAAAAGATACCGTAGATATGTCAAAGGAGAAACCACAACAAGAAATCGAAAGGACACAAGGTAAGAAACAAGAACCGAAGAAAGCTACAAAACGCAAGGATGTGAAGAAGGAAGAGAAGAGCAAGGATGCTCAAAATGAGAAGCTTGACATGAATGCGTTGTTAAAGAAAAAAGAGGAGCGGAATCGGTAGATACATTACTATGTATACGAAACGGTAATGATATTGAAATCAGAGAACTCTTGAGTTTCAAGAGTTCTTTTTGGTGTCGAGTATTAAAGTATTACAAAAGTAGTTATTGAGTACAAATCGTCAATATGTTAGAATTTGTTTGATGTAATTCTGTTGCGTTGATGAATGTATTGGAGGGTGTTATGTACCATATAGCAATATGTGATGATGTGGTTGATTATATACAATATATGAAAAGATTATTATTCCAGAGTGGCTTTGCTGAAGACGAGGTCACAATATATGAGTATCATTTCGGTGAAGAAATGATACAAGCACTAGAGAAGCATGAAAGAATCCATTTGTTGATATTAGATATGCAAATGAAGAAATTAGGTGGTAATGAGACAGCAAAGCTATTCCGAAAACAATTTCCATCCGCTGTTATGGTTTTTTGTTCGGGGTCTTGTATGCCTACGGTGGAATCATTTGAAACAACCCCTTTTCGTTATTTGCTAAAAGAATATACAGATGAAAAAATGATTCAGGAATTGCAGGCAGTTGTACAAGAGACAAAAAATAGATATATAGAACCAGTTGTTTTAGGAACGTGGAAACGAAATGCAATTAACCTGATGCTAAGTGATATTCTCTATATAGCGATTGCTAGAAATGGATGTGAAATATATGTGGACCCACAAAGTGTAAAGTATGAATTTGAAAAACATATAACTAGCAAGAAGAAACTGGCAGATGTGTATGAGGATTTGAAAGATTACGGATTTGAATATGCACACAATAGTTATATCGTGAATTTGAATCATATTAAGCGTATTACAGCAAAAGAATTGCAAATGAGTGATGGAACAATATTGACAGTTGCAAGGTCCAAAGAGAAAGAATTGAGGCTGGCATTTGCAAAGCAGAAAGCAAAGAAATACTAGGAGGATACATGGAATTTGCAGATAAAATAATCTTGTTATTAAGTTGCATGTTTGAAGTATACATTTTTAATGACTTTTTTCGTGCATATTTTGAATATAGAGAGCATAATCGGCTTGCATGGATAAAGGCCCTTACTAGTTGTGTGGCAGTAATCGGTTTGTTTAGCATTAATACATATGGAAATTCTTATCTAAATTTATTTGGCGCAGTCACGATAATCTGGTTGTATTTTCTAATACTTTATAATGCTAGACTAGGTGTGCGTCTTTTGTATTTTACAATTGCCTTTTTGGTTGGTTTTGGTTGTGAGTTTTTGTTTGGAATTTTGCTTAGTATACCACTGCTAATACAGGAGCAGAACAGTGTTGTCAATCTGTCTGAGATACCTTGGCATATGTTTTCCATGAAGCTTTTGACATTTACAATTCTTTCTGTAATAAAACAATATTTTGGTCGTTCCAAAAAGGTAGTAGATAATCAATTGTTTGCATATTATCTGTGTATTCCGATAGCAAGCTTGGGGATTATGCTATTGACTTATTATTCCGGTGTTGGTGCTACAACGACCGTGGTAACGAAGCTGTTGTTATGTTTGTGTTTTGCACTAATGCTATTTGGTAATATTTTTGTATTTCAGGCATTTAACCGATATTCAGAAGCATTATATACCAGTGCAGAGCAGAAACTACTTATATCAAGACAGATGATGGATTTGGAGTACTATAGACAGATTCAAAAGTTGGATGACAAGCATAGAGCATTTATTCATGATATCAGTCATTATCTGAAGACAATTGGAGAACTGGCAAGGGAGAATAAGAATAGCAATATCATTTCTATTTTACAGGATTTGAATATTCAATTGGAGAATAGTGTGCTTTCGATATATTGTAATAATCCAGTTGTGAATTCTATTCTATCTGAAAAACTGTCGATTGCAGAGCGAAAAGGTATTCCGCTGGATATCTATGTGGAACCCGGTATGGGTTTGCTAGAAACATCCGATGCAGACTTGATAACGATATTAGGAAATTTGTTGGATAATGCCTTGCGAGCCGCAGAAAATGCTGATGAGAAATCAATTCAGGTTCGTATCTATTCCGATAATGAAGGGTTCTTTCATATTATTAAAATTTGTAATAGCTTTAATGGTAATGTTGTGTATACAGAGCAAGGCTTTCAAACGACCAAAGAAGAAAAGGGACTTCATGGAATCGGAATTAAAAGTGTGGAACATACTGTGGAAAAATATGGTGGTTATCTAGAATGTATGGTAGAGGAAAACTGTTTTACAGCAATTATTATGCTACCAATAAATGAATAATGATGATAAGAAACTGTTTACTCTTTTGGGCAAATTTAAGGGTAAACAGTTTTTTTTTACAAAAACTGCATTCTAGAATGCAAAAATCGACATGTAGGTTGATTTGTTAAAGTATAAAAATTAGAATGGATGAAAATCGAAAAATAATGGATAATTTTTAGTTATCCGTCACTATGGAGGAAGGAAATAAACGAAATGGAACCAGTAGTTATAAATGATACAGTATCAAATAATAAAGGTGGAATGTTGAAAAAGATTAAAATGATTCTCCTAATTCTCATAGGAATTGCAGTTTTGTTCTTGGCTGCATGTATAGCAATCAAATCCTATAATCACTCCAAGTATCAGGATGAATTTTATGTACAGCAGGAAGCATTAGAATATATGCAAGAGCGTTATAACGAGGAGTTTATCGTGATGTATAACCGTGGAATGGGTGGTGCGTACAATTACGTACAGTTATATGCGTATCCAGTTACGCATAGGGATGAAATGCATAAGATAGAAATTCAAGGTTATTACAACAAATGGGGGAAGTTGGATTTTTATGATGATTATGTAATGGTCAGGTTGACGGAGGAATATGAAGCGTATGTAGATCCTATTATAGATGAATATTTTGATGAGTATAAGTTTTACATAGATTTTAATGCAGAATGGCTGAGGAACAATCTGTCAGCAGATACAAAGTTGGAGGATTTGTGGGAATTGAAAGCAGGTGCGGATTATCCATTGCCAGAAATCAGTTTATTCATTAAGTTAGATGATGAGAGCATGAAAAGAAAACTAGATACATTAGTGCAAGACTTATCAGTTAGTGATATTCGTTGTACAGGTTATGTAGCTTTTATTAAAGAGAATAAAAAATATGAATTGTTAATTGATGACTGGAATGCAAATGTCGATGGGTTAGACTATAAAAATGATATAGCGACTTTTTTCATATATGATGATAATAACTACAAATTAAGGATTGGAGGAATAGAAAATGGGATTAAGTAATTATCAATTAGTGCTATTAGATAATTTGATTTATCTAGACACGATAGTAGAAAGAAAAGGAATAATGGTAAGAGATGTTATTAATAAGCTTCTTTACGCAGATGGTAACCCTTCAAACGGAATTGGTACAGGAACCATTGAAGAGGATTGCATGAATGTACATAGTGGCGGAGCAAATTGTATGATGACCAAAGAAGACTGGGAAAAGGTGTTATTGGCGATTGCTGCGGACCAGTTCTTTGCAATATGA
>JAGAQX010000052.1 GCA_017622535.1 Lachnospiraceae bacterium
TACTGACAATGGCAAGCTCTTTACAATCCACCACTCTTTTCCTTCCATGGATATGGATACACACACCGGATTCATCATACAAAAAATCCCCGCCAAAACAAATGGAACCGCCGCATTCACATTCATGTCCACTGGCAAAACTGCCATCTCTGTTTCCAAATCGATAAAGAAAAGTGCAACACAAAACGCAATTCCCATAATAGGTCCAACGATCGTGTTGGTCACATATACACTAGATGAAAAATAACGCTTTATCTCTCTGTTCACCAATGCTCGCATTACAGAATTGCTTTGTAATTCTTTCATTTTGTAATCATGCGTTGCTGTAGTTCCATACAGACCGCGGCAAATGGTATGAAAATTTGCAGCAACTAGGCTTATTACCAAAACAATCACTACAATCGATAACAAGCAAAAGCAAAAAAGCTTTATTCCATCACCATGTACCACTGCATCTCCTAACAATTTCGCTGGTGGATAAATCTTTCCCAACAAATCGGTTGCTTGCCTCAATAAACTCTTTATCATTTCAGGCGACATCGCTTCCATAGACACGGATAAGCTTGGGATACCGAACATTACTACCAATAAGAACAAAACCATAATTGCAGTCTCTACTAGAGCCTTGTACTTCATACGAGAGGCGATTCCTGTAACCAATGCTCCGATTCCAGATGCAAGTGCAACTGGTAGCAATGGTACCACAAAGGACCCGATAGTTCCTATAAGAATGGACTTGAAGCCAATCTTTCCTAAAATTCCATACACGCTCAAACCAGGCACCATAATGATCATTGTAAATATCAAACTTTCCACATATAATCGTACAAAGCGACTCACTACCACTGCGAAAGTAGATACTGGCAAAGCAGAAAGGATATCATAACCATTTCGTCGAAACAGAATTCCTCCTGCCTTGAACACCACCATTGCTAACGTTAACACACTAGAAATCACGATAAGATAGACCGGAATTATATCAGGAACTCCCAGCGCAATATATCCATAGCTCATTCCGCCAATATAAGACATTAGCATCAATATACACAATCCAATGACGACACCCAAAGCTATACTTTTCTTTCTTTCGCCCTTATCCTTTGTATGTTGAAATACATTCCAACCATATAAGTTGCAAAGCTCCATTTTTACAAATACACTAATTTGTCTCATCATCTAACACCTCCAAAAAGATGTCCTCTAACGAGTCACCATTATTCACAATATCGGTCATGTTGCCGCTGGCAAGCACCTTACCTTCTTTAATAATCGCCACCTTATTACAAAGCTTTTCTGCCACATCGAGCACATGGGTGGAGAAAAATATTGCACCACCCTGGTCACAAATCTCTCTCATTATCCCTTTTAAAACAACAGCGGCCTTTGGATCTAAACCAACAAAAGGCTCATCTAAAATCCATAATTTCGGCTCATGTATCACTGCGGATATAATTGCAAGCTTTTGTTTCATGCCGTGGGAATAACTAGAAATCAAGTCACCAAATGATTCTGTGATTTCAAAAGCATCAGCGTATTTTTTGATTTTTGTTTCTCTTTGTTCCTTTGAAACCTCAAATACATCTGCAATAAAATTCAAATACTGTATTCCTGTCAGGTATTCATACAAATCCGGATTATCCGGAATATATGCAAACTGTTTCTTACAAGCAATTTCATTATCTTTGAGGTTCATACCATTAATTATAATTTCACCCTCGTCAAATCCATGAATTCCAGTAATACATTTCAATGTGGTTGTCTTACCTGCACCATTATGTCCAATAAATGCAAAAATGTCCCCTTTCTCAACATGAATGTTAACATCCTGTACACCTTTACTACTTCCCTTATAACATTTGGTCAAATGGTTAATCGCTAACATGATTCTTCCTCCCTTTACTCATCACATTTTTCAAGTCCTATTTTCAAATTTGTAATCAAATATCCTTCATTTTGAAAATCGCTTCATAGGAACCTTCTCTTATAATACAATATAACGCAACGTCACAAGCAATACCTGACGTTGCGTTATTATTAAAAATTTCACTATAAAAGATTATCTCTAAAATAATGCATGCTTTTGTACTTCCTCTGCCATCTTCTCTAACATATATTGAAGAAGTGATGCATCTTCATGTGTATACTCTCCTGCAATACAAAGTGTACAGCTTCCTCCAATGCTTACTGCAGAAACTTGCATACCCGGCTTCTTCTTAAGGGGACCTCCAAACAAACCCATATCTGGTTCTATATTCCCAAGTATCAAACTCTCCTTTTCTATATTACCAAGATTCGTCAAACCAACGGTAAAACTGCCATATAACTTATTGGCAATTGGTTGCAATATCTTCATAGGCAAACTTTTCGTTGCCCCATGAAGCAACGGCATACCCTCCAACCCCGCCAATGGGTTGCTTTTCATTGCTTTGGTTTGTTCACCAATCTGTATCAAGGTAGAAGAAAAGCTTTCCTTCAATCCAACCGGCAATGTGGTAGGAAATGCTCCTGTCATATTACAAATGCCTGCAGAATCTCCACCTGCGCAATGTCTGCGCAAATCAATCATAGACAAAATACTCATTGGCTCTAATGCATTCTTACCAGGCAAAGACGCATATGCATAATAGCACGATGTGAGTAATACATCATTCAAAGTAACACTATGTAGCTTTGCAAATCCGTTCACCTTATCCATGATTGTTTTTGGAATATTCACTTGCACCAAATTCGGATAACCCTTTATTTTTGATGGATATGGAAATTCCGACTTCACCTTTGACATTGGATTCTTGAACAGAGAACGAAAATCTCTCTTATTGACATTGCTATATACCTGCTCTGCTGCACGGCTGCCATTCTTAACTGATAAACCATTTGCAGAACCACTGTCTAACACATCATTATATGCCTCCACAAGCTTTTGCAACAGATACTTACCATCGCTACCGTCCACACAGAGGTGACTCACTAATAATACAATCACACTTTCTGTCATTTTACGAACCAAATAACAGCGAATCTGCGTCTTATCTCTTAAA
>JAGAQX010000053.1 GCA_017622535.1 Lachnospiraceae bacterium
GGAAATTGGTATCATGAAGGCAATCGGTATGCCGGACAAATCCATTCGTTCTTTGTATGTGGTAAAGTATCTAGTGATTTCCATTGTTGGTGCGGTGATTGGATTTTTCGTTAGTGTTCCATTTACGAATTTGCTTGTTTCCAATGTGGTAAAAAACATTGTGGTAGAGTCGGGGGATAACAGCTATTTGACTGCAGGAATTGTTAGTGTGGTAGTGGTTTTGGTGATTGTGTGGTTTGCTTATCTCAGTACCGGTCGGATCAAGAAGGTGACACCGATGGATGCCATTCGTAGTGGTAACAACGGTGAGCGTTTTGAGAAGAAGAGCATTCTTAGCATGAGCAAGAGCAAAATGCGTCCTACCACATTTATGGCGATAAATGATGTGCTTTGTGAGTTAAAGAAATATATTGTGTTGATGATTACGGGTATGATTGGTGTTTGGCTTGTGGTAATGCCGGCCAACACTATTAATACCTTGCAATCGGAAAAAGTGGCTGCATGGTTTGGTCTTGCGCCATGTGACTTCTTCCTTTTGGAACAAAGTCGTGTGGAAGAAAATGTAGCCACTGCAGATAGACAGGTTTATGAAGATTATCTGGATGAGCTGAAGGAACGCTTAGAGGATATAGATGTTCCGATAGATTCTACATTTACAGAGGTGATATTCAAATATAAGATTAGCAAAGGTGATTTGTCTTATAACTCTATGGCATTAATGGGACTTGGTACAGATACGGAAGCCTATATGTATGACGAAGGTGTGGCTCCAAAGGAAGAAAATGAGGTTGCCATTACGCATATGGTGGCAGAAAAGATTGATGCACAGATTGGGGATACCATTTATATTAATATGTTTGGTGAAGAGAGACCATTTATTGTGACAGCCCTTTATCAGAGCATGAACAACATGGGTGAAGGAGTCCGATTTACAGAAGAAGCGGATGTAGATTTTGCAGCAGTTTCCGGAGCCTTTGGTGTACAGGTGGTTTTAGAAGGTGATATGTCTAAGGAAGAAGTTGAGAAAATCTTAGATAAGGTAAAAGAGGAAATGCCAGAGGCGGAAGTTCTGACAACAGAAGAATTTATCGATGGAATGATTGGTGGAATTTCCGATATGTTAAAGCCGATAAAAACCATGATTATGACCCTTGTGATTATTATCAATATCTTGGTTATGGTATTGATGCAAAAAATGTTCCTTATCCGTGAGCAAGGAGAAATGGGAATGCTAAAGGCAATCGGATTTTCCAATGGTGCCATTATGAGTTGGCAGACGAAAAGAATGGCATTGGTGTTGTTCCTTGGCATGTTCCTTGGCACACTAACTGGAACCCCATTTACCCAGTTGACTTCCGGTGAGATATTCAAGTTCATGGGTGCGTCTAAGATTGAATTTGTAATCAATCCATTAGAGATTTATGTGTTATATCCGGTGGTAATCTGGGTGGCGACAGTGATTGCTTGCGTGATCACTATGTTACAGGTAAAGAAAGTTAATGTGGATAGTATGAAGGATGCGGAGTAAAGATAGTAGGAGGTAAAAATCATGGCAAATGCATTACAGGTAAAAGATTTATGTAAGACATATATTACGAATAAGAGACAAAACAACGTATTAAAGAATGTGAATTTCAATATAGAAGAAGGAGAAATGGTGGCGATTATGGGTCCTTCCGGTTCCGGAAAGTCAACTCTTTTATACAGCGTGTCGGGAATGGACAGACCAACAGCAGGAGAGGTATTGTTAGTAGATAAGAAGATTACAGATTTAAGTGAAAGTGAGCTTGCAAAGGTGCGTTTAAATGATATGGGATTTATCTTCCAGCAAATGCATATGCTAAAGAACTTGTCTGTAATGGATAACATTTTGTTACCTGCATATCAGACCGATAAGGGTGGTCGCAGCAAGGAAGAAATTAACGAGTATTGTAAAGAGTTAATGCGCAAGTTGGAGATTAGTGATATTGCAGACAACGATATCACAGAGGTGTCCGGCGGACAGTTACAGAGAGCCTGCATTTGCAGAAGTCTTATGAATAAACCGGAGATTTTGTTTGCGGATGAGCCAACAGGAGCGCTTAACCGTAGCTCTTCCGATGAGGTTATGGAAATGTTAAACCGTATCAATGAAGAGGGAACTACGATTATGTTGGTGACACATGATATGAAAGTAGCTGCAAATTGTAGTAGAATTTTATACATCGTCGATGGTAATATAAAGGGAGAATTGAAGCTAGAAAAAGGTGATACCAGTTTTTCTGAGACTGGAAAGAAGGACCGGGAACGCAAGGTGAATAACTGGCTTAGCGAGATGGGCTGGTAGTTGATTGACGCAATAGTTTAATTGATTTTTCTTGCATAATTGCATTTTATATGATAGCCTCAAATTGTACGTATTATAGACGATTTCATTTAGTATATCTGAATATTTTCCAAAGTATAGAATTGTCATTAGAATTTCTATGATGGAAGCAAATGCATATATTAGGCGGCTGTTTTGCAC
>JAGAQX010000005.1 GCA_017622535.1 Lachnospiraceae bacterium
AGTGGCGCAAATCTTTTGTATTTGATAATGCATTTCTCATTTGAAGATTATCATTTACAAATATCTGAAGGGAGAAAAAGAATACATGAAAACAAGCTGCAAACAAATAAAGTTAAATGGTGCTCCAGTAATTGAGATGAAGGCTGGCGGTTATTTGGCAATCATTGCACCAACCGTTGGTAGTAACGTTGCAAGACTTCGCGACTGCAAGAATAAAATTGAAATTCTTCGTTATCACAAGGAGAATCCGATTAAGAAATTAACTGCATCACCAGAGGTGTACGGCCTACCAACTCTTTATTTTGGTAATCGATTAAACCGAGGTGTACTCCGCACTAGTGATGCAACCTATCAGTGGCCAACTAATGAAAGCAGATTCCAGAATCATATACATGGATTTTTACATAAACGCAATCACACCGTTGTAGAGACTACCGTTGATGGCGATAAGGCAATTGCCAAGACCCAGTATATCTATGACGAGAAGGATTTGTTCTTCGAATATTTCCCAGTGAAATTCCAAGCAGATTATGAGTTTATTTTGGATGAGAACGGATTACATTATAACTTCACCTTAACAAATCTTTCAGACAAGAAGATGCCATACAGTGTATGTAATCATACTGCATTTAAGGCACCATTTATGAAGAAAGGAATCGGCAAGAATATTCGTATTCAGATTCCAGCGGTATCCCGTTGTATCATTGACGACCGTTGCCAACCAACTGGGGAATTCCGTGCTTTGTCCACCTATGATCAGCAGTATGTAAATGGTACAAAGGCAGTAGATAAGGTTGTTGTAGATAACGATATTTACCGTGTGCAGATGGGTGAATTAGACGGCTCACCATTCTATGGTGTTCACATGACAGACCTTCTTTCTGGCAAGAAGGTTTGCTACGAAGTAGATGAGACTTACAAATTCTTCATTGCATGGAATGACCGAGGAAGAAAGGAATACTATTGCGCAGAGCCTATGACTGCAATGATCGATGCTCCAAACCGCGATTTACCAACAGATGTAACAAATTATATTGAACTTGCACCAGGTGAGAGCAAAACTGTAGGACAACGTATTTTCACAAAATAGTTTATCCAATAAGAAAAGGACCATTTGTGAGACCACATTTGAAGATAATCTTTAAATGCCAACTAGTCTAACACAAATAGTCCTTTTCTTATTCCTGGCTTAACTGCTCTATATATTCATGAACATCAAAAGCGCCCACGCCCTCTTTCAGATAATAATCCGTTCGTTCTGAACAAAACAACTCCTGAAAAATCATCAGATAAAAATATCCCATATCTCTGCGAAGTCGCGATTCCATCTTTAGATATTTCGGGGTCAATGTGCGAATACTTTGCACACCCAAGGTTCCTATTACGCGTCTGACAAAACCTTTCGAGTATTCCTTGCCCTTGCTAATAGCGTGCATCATTTTTTCTTTCTTTGTCTTTTCCACACCTTTTATTGCTTGAAGTTCTTGATAAAACGCTGCATTCTCAATCGCTTGAATAAATTGCTCCTTGTCTTCCTCCGTTGCAAAAAGTGCATGCATATAGGTTGCTCCACCATTCTTATATAGACACTTTCTTACTTCACTTGGCAAAATCTGATTACAGACTTGGCGATGAAAGGCTTTGGTGATTCCATTTTGTTCTGCTAATCCCATTGCCGTTTGAACAAAACGTTGATTCATATATGGATAATATCCTTTGATTCCAAAAGAATTCAACATGACTGCACTTTTCTTCACAATGATGTCTGCTGCAAAATCATACGGATTTGCTGGTCCTCGATACTTTGGATTGTTATTATAAATACCACTTTCTAGGAAATTCTCATGCATCACCTGGTCTGCACATTCACCACAAACTAAGCTCGTAGCACCAGCCTTGTTTAACTCCTTTGCCAACTCATATTGCAAAAAAATTCCTCGTTGATATACCAAACCACCTAAGCGCCAAATAATATCTGGAAGTTGTCCCAACGTATCTTCTGTAGTGTAACTAATATGTAACTCGTTATTTTCCGAATCATAGGCATTGACTATTTTTTGAACCATCTTTGTCTCATCAATTCCATCCACACCACCTACTGTAAATAGCTTTGTTGGCATTTCTGTCCGGTTATAATAGTGAAATATGTAATTGGAATCGAAACCACCAGATAACGGAAGGGTTACTGGACATTCCTTTGGTGTATTCATACGAATCGCACGGTTCAAATCCTTCACCCAGTGTTCCGAAGATTCCTTCTCGCCTTGCACATCAAAACGATATTCTATTTTTCTCTGTTCTATTTGTCCATTTTCAAAATAGAGCATACAAAACGGAGCAATTTTATAGACATCCCGTAATAATGTCTCCGCTCCAGACACAAATCCATATCTTACAAAATCCACGCTAGCCCATTTATTAAATGAACGCTCGAATCCTTCAATCGAAATCATGCGTTTCATATCATTTGTGAAATAAAGCACACCCTCTAACATACAGTAATACAAAGTTTCCGCCGAAGTGAAATAATCCTGATAGACTTTGAATATATTCAAAGACTTATCGTAAATGATCAAATAATATAAGCCCTCTAAAACATTCACAACGTCATCACCATACTGTTGATATGCTTCTATGAGTTGTTGATAATCATTATGACAATCCTGTATCCATGCATCTCCATATACCGTACATATAAATGCATCATTTTCATAGTAAGAATAAAGATTGTTTTCTAATTGTAATTCCTTTGTTCTCCAATTAAATTTTCCAAATATTGTGTTCATATCTACCCTCCAATACGAAGTCTAGTAGTTGAATGTGTAATTGGAACGTAAAGTTCGTGAAATCCAAGTGAAAATAAGCTTTTCTATCCTTCTATGATTCATTTTTCCTTGCTGTTTCTTCTTGTGTTTTAGCCCCATTTATAATATAATATATCCATGCGACTGTTTTCGAATATGAGGAGCTAGACAATGCATTCATATATGGGGAAGTTCCTTATAGAAAACAGAGGTAATTCGTGCGTAAAGAATAGAAAGAGAGGTATTACACACATGAGCAAGAAATTTGGCTTTTTTGATGACGCCAACAAGGAGTATGTGATCACATCTCCAAGAACTCCATATCCATGGATCAACTATTTAGGAACTCAGGATTTCTTTTCTTTGATTTCCAATACAGCTGGAGGTTACAGTTTCTACAAGGATGCTCGTCTTCGTAGAATTACTCGTTACCGTTACAACAATGTTCCAATTGATATGGGTGGACGTTATTTCTATATTAATGACGAAGGAACTGTATGGAACCCAGGCTGGTCTCCAGTTAAGACAGAGTTAGATAGCTACGAATGCCGTCATGGTATGGGCTATACAAAGATTACTGGTAAGAAAAATGACTTAAAGGCAGAGGTTACATTCTTTGTACCACAGAACTACGCAGGTGAAGTTCAGCAGGTAGTTTTAACAAATGAAGGTTCTGACACTAAGACATTCTCACTTTTCTCATTTGCAGAGTGGTGTTTATGGGATGCTCAGGATGACTGCACAAACTTCCAGAGAAACTTCTCAACAGGTCGTGTAGAGGTTGCTGGTTCTACTATTTACCACAAGACAGAGTACAGAGATCGTCGTGATCACTTTGCATTCTACACAGTGAATGACGAAATTGATGGTTATGATACAGATAGAGATGCATTCATCGGACTTTACAACGGATTCCATAATCCACAGGTTGTAGAGGCAAACGAGGCTTCTAACTCATTTGCAGATGGATGGTCACCAATTGCTTCACACCACAAGAAGATTACACTTGCTCCAGGCGAGTCTAAGACTCTTATCTTCATCCTTGGTTATGTTGAGATGCCAGTAGATGAGAAGTTCGAAGCAGATGGTAAAACAATTAACAAGACAAAGGCACTTGCTATGATGGAGCAGTATAACACTCCTGAGAAGGTTGCTGCTGGTCTTGCAGAGCTTAAGGCTACTTGGGACAAGCTCCTTGGTATACTTACTGTTGATACTCCAGAAGACAAGGTTAACCGCATGGTTAATATTTGGAATCAGTATCAGTGTATGGTTACATTTAACCTTTCACGTTCTGCATCATACTTCGAGTCAGGTATTGGTCGTGGTATGGGATTCCGTGATTCAAACCAGGATGTACTTGGTTTCGTTCATCAGATTCCAGATCGTGCTAGAGAAAGAATTATTGATATCGCTTCTACTCAGTTCCCAGATGGTGGATGTTATCATCAGTATCAGCCACTTACTAAGAAGGGTAACGCTGACATCGGTGGCGATTTCTCAGATGATCCATTATGGCTTATCCTTTCCGTTTCAGCATACATCAAAGAGACAGGTGATTGGGGACTTCTTGATGAGATGGTTCCATATGACAATGACATGTCCATCGCTGAGACTATGCTTGACCACTTAAAGGTTTCATTCTACAAGATTGTAAATAACCTTGGACCACATGGTCTCCCACTTGCTATGAGAGCTGACTGGAACGACTGTGTGAACCTTTCATGCTTCTCTGATACACCAGGTGAGAGCTTCCAGACATACACTAATCCTAAGTTTGCTGCAGAAGGTGGCTACTCTAAAGTTGCTGAATCAGTTATGGTTGCTGCACTCTTTACATATGCAGGTCCTAACTATGTAAGCATCTTAAAGCACTTAGGCAAGGACGAGGAAGCTGCTGCTGCTCAGGCTGAGATTGATAAGATGAAAGCAAACATGATGGAGCATGCATGGGATGGTGATTGGTTCCTCCGTGCATACGATGCAAATGGCGAGAAGATGGGTTCTAAGGAATGTGAAGAAGGACAGATTTTCATCGAGCCACAGGGCTTCGCTATTATGTCAGACATTGATCCAGAAGTTACAAAGAAGACATTAAAATCAATTGATGAGCGTTTGAATACAGAGCATGGTCTTGTACTTAACAACCCTGCATTTTCTAAATACTACATTCAATACGGTGAGATTTCTACTTACCCAGGTGGATATAAAGAGAACGCTGGTATCTTCACTCATAACAATGCATGGATTATCTGTGCAGCTGCTTATGCCGGTGAAGGTGATCAGGCATTTAAGTACTATTCAGAAATCGCTCCTGCTTACACAGAAGAGCATTCCGATCTTCACAAGACCGAACCATACGTATATGGTCAGATGATCGGTGGTAAGGATGCTGGTTCTGACATCGGACAGACAGGCAAGAACTTTGGTCAGGGTAAGAACTCATGGCTTACAGGTACAGCTGCTTGGAACATGGTTGCAATTTCACAGTACATCTTAGGTATTCAGCCAGACTTCGATGGTCTTAAGATTGATCCATCCATTCCTGCTGCTTGGGATGGTTTAAGTGCAACTCGTCAGTTCCGTGGCGACACATATGAGATTACAGTTAAGAACCCAAGTCATGTATGTAAGGGTGTTAAGAGCGTAACAGTAGATGGCAACGCTATTGAAGGTAACGTTCTTCCAGTATTCGGAGACGGAAAGAGTCACACCGTAGAGGTTGTTATGGGTTAATCTCTAATATATTTGATACACAAAAGAAACCGGTGGTTTACATCGGTTTCTTCTGTTATAGAAGTAAGTTACATTTACGAGGAGGAAATTTATGAAACGTGTAGCAAACAAAAAATTATCTATTTTATTTATCATGTGTTTTGCAGTATCCTTTGTATTAACCGGCTGTATGCAAACCTTCGATGCCAGCGGATATATTAAGGCCGGCTTAGACGCTAACACAAAAGGAGAGTTCGAAGCATATGCTGAAATTACCGGTTCTACTGTAGAAGAGGTAGAGGCATTATACAACCAAGCAATCGAAACAGAAATGCAGTATATTGCTAGTTACAATGTAAGCGATGAGAAAAAAGAAGAGTTTCGTCAGCTATTTATAGACATGTACAAAAACTTCAAATATGAAGTTGGTGAAGCAACCCGCAATGACGACAAATCTTATACCGTTCCTGTAACAACCTATAAGCTTATCATATTCGAGGGAATGATGGAAAAGGGCGAAGAATACCTCACAAACTATGCACAGACAGAGGTAGACGCTGGTCGTACTCCAACTCAGGAACAAATCGAAGCAGAAGCAATAAACTTTATGTATGACGAAATGAAAGAAAAACTTGCTGCTTGTCAATATGCTGATCCTGTTACAACCAACATCACAGTTTCACCTACAAAGCAGGGTTCACAGCTTATCTATTCTGCTGATACCTATCAGCTACAGGCAATCATCGAATCTATGGTTGATATCGAAAATGCACAATAAGAACAATGATAATGGTAGAAGAAAGGATATAACCAAATGGACATATGTGAACAATGCGTACATTTTGTATACGATGAGGATTGGGAATGCTATTCCTGTGATGTGAATTTAGACGAAGATGATATGGTAAAATTCCTTCAAGGTAAAAATTCCAATTGTTCCTTTTTTCGCTTAGATGACGAATATGGTGTTGTTCGGAAACAAATGTAATTCATTGTATATGGATGAGTTTTTCAATCAAATATTTAAATTGATATAAAAAGAAAAACCTATTAGAAGTAATTCTAATAGGTTTTCTTTCATATACAAATATCGGTTCTAAACTTTACTTGGGGGTAAGGTTTAGAACCGTTTTTATTTTTAGATAAAAGAATAGGCATAGAATCAAAATTTCTTTATAATTAAGTCACCACAACAAAATCCAAAGAAAGGAGTTATCATCTATGCCTATTTC
>JAGAQX010000054.1 GCA_017622535.1 Lachnospiraceae bacterium
GGCTTGAGGTGGAAGTGCAGTAATGCATGTAGCTGACAAGTACTAATAGGTCGAAGGCTTAACTAAATGTGTTATTGAAATGTTTCGAGATGAAAAGATAAGAAATGCAGTTCATCTTTGTATGAAGTTCTGAAGGTACATTGTGAATATTTTGTTATATTCATGCATATAATACCTTATAGATTACCTGAGAGATGGTAATCTTTAGTTGCATAATCCCCGATAGCTCAATGGTAGAGCACACGGCTGTTAACCGTGGTGTTGCAGGTTCGAGCCCCGCTCGGGGAGTTTATGGCGCCATAGCCAAGTGGTAAGGCAGAGGTCTGCAACACCTTTATCACCAGTTCAAATCTGGTTGGCGCCTCTATTAAATGAAACGTCAAAATCTTTATTTATAAGGATTTTGGCGTTTTTTTTGTGCAATTAAAGACATGAATAAAACTTCACTTCTTTTCATAGAAAAATACCTATGATAGAATATAATGGATAATAGTTTTGGGGTGGGAAATATGAAAGAAAATATTATTAGTAAAGTTATACGGGTGATATTAATTGTATTTATCATTATATTTTTTGTTGCAGATTGCTTTTTAATAAGCTTATTTATTAAAAAAGTGCCTGTTGCAAAAACAGAATTTACATCTTTTGAGGAATTTAAGGAAGCTGGGGCAGCAGGATACATGAATATGCCAGAGGGTGCAACGGAACAACACTTTTATTTGAGTTATGAAGGTATTAATATTCAAAGTATGTATTCCTATAGGCTTGAAGATAAGAAAGAATATGACAGACATATGGAGCATATAAAGAATTATAGTTGTACAGATATAGCTGCAACCCATCCAGCATGGGATTGGTATAATGTATATGAGGGCACAGCGCAGGAAAAAGAGCAGATGGAGTATTTGATAGCAAATTATAAGAATATGGATTACAAAGAAGTGCTTTCAAATGCAAGAATTGGAAAGGGCTTTGCGAATGCCTATGGTGCATCGGTAAGTGATTTTTTGGATTTGGAATATTCATTAGGTGATTTTCCAAGATATTTGCCGTTTGAAAAACTAGTGGAAGACGAGATTAACACATATACAATTTTATATTATCGTCCAAAGGATACTGGTACTGTTTCAGAGGGGATTCTTGTGAATGAGGCCACAAGAACCTTTGTGATATATTATTTTGGTGCCGCAAGGTAACCAGAGAAGGAGGAAAAGGAATGATTACTTTAAGAAATTTTGTGGGTCAGAACAAGAATATTAATATTGTGGAAGAGAAGGGTATTTTCACCGTTTTTGAACACAAGAAGGATTTGGGAATTTCACCGAATGCAGCTCAAACCACTTATTTTATGCAGGAAATGGGCGTTAGACAGAGACAAGTTTTGGTTCGCTTAGAGAATAATGCAATTCGTTTAAATCCAGGTGCAATGCAGATGATGTCAGGTAGCATTAAGCAAACATCTGGCATACAGAGTGCAGGGGATTTACTTGGAAAGGCAATTAAATCAAAAATGACAGGTGACAGTGTGGTAAAGCCTGTGTATGCAGGAACAGGTATTTTAATTACAGAGCCTACCTTTAATCATTTATTGATAGAGGATGTTGGAAGCTGGGGCGGTATGGTCTGCGATGATGGTATGTTTATATGCTGTGATGATGAGATTAAGGACAAGGCAGTTATGCGTAGCAATTTCTCCAGTGCAATTGCAGGTGGTGAGGGATTATTTAATCTCTGTTTGGAAGGTCAGGGCTTTGCAGTTATCAAATCACCATGTCCAAGAGAAGAGCTTTATGAGGTTATTTTAGAAAATGATTGCTTTAAGATTGATGGTAACCATGCAATATGCTGGAGTGATGATTTGCAATTTACAGTAGAGAGAGCCGGTAGCTCAATTATGGGTTCAGCTGCTTCTGGAGAGGGATTAGTGAATGTATACAGAGGAACCGGTAAGATATTAGTAGCTCCTTTAAGATAAGGGAATAGAGTTTTAGATGTGTGATTAACATAGAAATAGTATAGATAATTAAGTGTAGAAAGGGTTTTAGCGTTGAAAAGTGCTAAGACCCTTTTGTTTGTTAATAGATATACAGAAATACTAGCAAGACAGTGGAGTTTTGATATATAATGAGGAACGAAAAAGTATATAGTAGATGATATGTTTATGTTGGTATAAATAAGTAAAAACTATAAAAGAATGAGTTGTAGAATAATTAAGGTTAAAGGAGATTTCAAGGTAATTAATAATAATATCTTATTAATGAAAGTCTGTAATTTGTGAAAAAATAACTTGTTAGAAAGATAGTGTCAAGTAACATTATGAGGTAGGAGGAATCATTTATGGCAAACAGAATTAAAAATCCGAAAAAACTATTAAAGAAAATTATTATGGTTTTAATTGGAACATTTATTTATTCAGCAGGTGTCGGATTGTTTTTAGATCCGAACGGATTGGCACCAGGTGGCGTGGTTGGTATATCCGTGATTGTCAGCCATATATTTGGTGGTGCAACCGGTACCTGGTATTTCCTGTTTAATATACCAATTGTGTTGCTAGGTTGGTGGCAATTTGGTGGAAGATTTATTATATGGAGTTTTCTATCTGTATTGTTTAATTCATTGTTTACGAATTTGTTTAGTGTATTTCCGGCGGTTACGAATGAGCACTTGTTGGCAGCTCTTGCAGGAAGTATTTTGACAGGTGTTGGTATTGGAATTGTTCTTCGAAGTGGAGCGACTACAGGTGGAACAGATATTATTATCAAGGTATTAAGAAGAAAATATCCAGCTATTAAAACTAGTACATTTTTTATGGTAGTGGATGTTTGTATAGTTGCAGCTGCCGGTATATTGTTCCGAGATTTCAATATTGCGATGTACGCATTTATTGCAGTAGTAGTTGCGGGAAGAGTAATGGATTATGTGCTTTACGGAAAGGATGAAGCAACCTTAGTTTTCATTATATCTGACAAAGCTGATAGTGTTTTGGCCCGGATTTTGGAGGAAATATCAGCGGGTGCAACGATTCTTACTGGTCGAGGTGCATATAGTCAAAATGAGAAAAATATTCTTATGTGTGTTGTGAAAAAGCGCACAACCCCTGATTTAGAGGATATTGTGAAAGAGGAAGATTCTCATGCATTTATGATTGTAACCAGTGCAAGTGAAATCTATGGAGAAGGATATAAGAACATTTTGAAGGAACGATTATAATGTTTTGCAAAATATACTGTGATTTGGTATAATAATATATTGCTTATAACGGCAAGAAAAGAAAGGTTTATTCGATATGGAAACACCGATATTGAATGGTATAACTGCATATAATACACAAGGGTCTTATCCTTGGCATATGCCGGGACATAAAAGAAGGCTGAATACCATTTTTCCTGAAATTGTGAACAATCCCTTTTCGATTGATGTAACAGAGGTATCAGGGCTAGATGAATTTCATCATCCAACAGGAATTATTAAACAAGCGCTAGACCGTGCAACGCAGGTGTATGGTTCAACTAGGAGTTACTATTTGGTGAATGGTTCTACTTGTGGCATTCTAGCGGCTATCTCGTCTGTTTGTAAGCCGGGAGAACGGCTCATTGTGGATAGAAATTGTCATAAATCAGTATATCATGCAATACGCCTTTTAAGATTAAAGCCGGTGTATATTATGCCTGATTGGAATGAAGAACTACAGATGTTTGGTGGAATGTCAGTAGATGTGGTTAAGAAGACTCTAAAGGTACATCCTGATGTGAAAGCAGTACTTTTGGTTTCTCCAACTTATGAAGGTGTAGTTAGTGATATCGAAAAGATTGCAAAAGTGGCACATAAAGCAAAGGTTCCTTTGATTGTGGATGCTGCTCACGGGGCACATTTTGAGTTTATGGCAAATGTGGTGGATACATTGTCAACAACAAACTACGAGCATGTGCCAGATCCAGCAATTCGCTTAGGTGCGGACATTGTTGTTGAGAGCTTGCATAAGACCTTACCGGCTATGACCCAATGTGGCATTTTACATTATAAGAGTGGTTTGGTTAAGCAAGCAAAGATAGAGGAATATTTATCCATTTATCAAAGCACATCACCTTCATATGTATTTATGGCTACAATGGAAGCTTGCATAGAGAAAATGGATCATGAACGAGATGGTTTGTTCATTGTATATAAGCATTTATTAGCGGAATATCGAAAGAAATTCGAAGGTTTCAGTCACATTCATTTAGTAAGTGAGAGTGACTTTAAGAAGAACAGTATTTATGACTACGATGATGGTAAGTTAGTATTCTCTGTGAAGAATTGTGGAATTCCAAAAGAGGACGGAGTTCAGGTCGTGAATGGTGTTATCCTTGGAGAAATGCTTGAGAAGGAGTATGGACAAGTCATGGAAATGGCCGCGGGTAGTTACGTGATAGCCATGACATCGGTGGCAGATACCAAGGAAGCATTTGAGGCATTATATCAAGCGTTAGAGGCAATTGATAGTCAATTAACGGATTTGGATGTAAATGCCGATAACAATAAAGAGGATGCTGTGAATTATGCCATGTCTCTAGATCGCAAGATGACAATTGCAGAGGCAAAGGAGAGCAATTTAACAGAGGTATCCTTGAAGGATGCGGCAGGACATATTTGTGGTGAGTACATTTACATTTATCCACCAGGAATACCGTTGGTTGTTCCAGGTGAGACGTTGTCAAAGGAAGTTTTGCAGGAAATTGAAAAAGCTGTTGCATTGAATTTGAATATTAAGGGACTGATTGATAAAGGAAAGGATGGCTATCAAATTCCAGTTGTGAAGGAGAAAAGTTGGCTTTCGGTTGATAAATTTATTAAAAGATAGGGGATAGACTGTGGAAGGAATTTTTATAACAATGGAGGGACCAGATGGTTCTGGAAAGACAACACAAATAGAGATGTTAAAAACATACCTTGAAAGTAAGGGATATGACATTGTAATAACAAGAGAGCCAGGCGGAACAGTGATTAGTGAAGCCATTCGTGCAATTATCTTAAATAAGGAATATCAGGAAATGAGTCATATGACAGAGCTTTTGTTATATGCTTCTGCTAGAGCACAGTTAGTAAATCAGGTGATTAAACCAGCCCTTGCAGAAGGAAAAGCAGTTATCTGTGATCGTTTTGTAGAATCTTCTGCAGTATATCAGGGAATCGGAAGAGGTCTTGGTGTTTCAACGGTTTATGAGGTGAATAATTATGCTTTAGGTGATGTCAAGCCAAAGCTTACAATTTTCATGGATTTGGATGCAGATGAAGGTATAAGGCGTAAGGAAAACCAGACAGAGCTCGACCGTATGGAGATGGAGGATTTGAGCTTCCACAAGCGAGTAGTGGAAGGCTACAGACAATTGGCACAGCTTTATCCAGACCGCATTTTTCCAGTAGATGCCACATTGCCAATTGAGAAAATACATAGTATCATTGTGGAAGAGGTAGAGAAGAGATTCTTTAGTTAAAAGAGCCTTAAATAAAATATATGAAAAGATAAGTTCATTTTGCTATTAAAAAGTAAGTGATAAGTAATCAATTATTCAGAAAGGAGAGTTTTTATGGATTTACGTGTTAATCAGATGACACCGCAACAACCAGTAGAGACGCAGACACAGGCACCAAAGGGTGATGACAGTTTCAAATTTACACTTGTCAGTCATATAGAGAATGGCGAACTACAGGAAAAGCTCTCCAGTCTTATGAAGGATATTGAGGAGCAAGGAAGTAAACTTGCCAAACACATGGATATCCGTGATATGAAGCGATATCGAAGCCTGGTTAAGGAATTTATGAATGAGGTTACCACTCGTTCCCATGAGTTTTCTAGAGAGAATTTCCTTGACCGAAGAGGTAGACACAGAGTATATGGAATTGTGAAGGAAGTGGACAAGTCTTTAGACGATTTGGCACAGGAGTTGTTGAAGGATGAAAAGGACAATCTTGCAATTCTTAATAAAATAGATGATATTCGAGGAATGTTGTTGGATATCTCAACTTGATTGAAGTAGTGACTTTGGGTACATAGGAAAACATGCTTTATTTTCGATTACCCAAATAGTATGAAGTAGCAATCTATTCAAAGAATAGAAAGCAGAATAGGGGTGAGTCTATGGCAAATTACAGTGATATTATTGGACATGAGGATATAGTAAGACATTTTAAGAGCAGTATTGAGCTTGGAAAGGTTTCTCACGCTTATATATTAAATGGTGAAAAGGGAGTGGGAAAAAAGACATTGGCAAAAGTGGTTTCACAGTCTTTGCAATGCGAGACTGGTAATCCAGACCCTTGTGGGGAGTGTCGTTCCTGTTTGCAGGTTGAGTCCAATAGTCAGCCTGATATTATATGGGTTAAACACGATAAACCAAATGTGATTTCTGTAGACGAGATTCGTGAACAGATAGTAAATGATATTGAATTGACACCATACAATAGCAGATATAAGATTTATATTGTTCCTGATGCACAGATGATGAATCCACAGGCGCAGAACGCATTGTTAAAGACGTTGGAGGAACCACCGGAGTATGCAATTATTATGTTGCTTACAAGCAATGTGGACAAGTTCTTGCCTACGATTCTTAGTAGATGTATTGTATTAAACTTCAAGCCAGTTCAGCCGTTAGAAATGATAGAGTATCTGGAGGATCAGCTGGGAATTGACAAGGCAAAAGCCAAGTTCTGTACGGATTTTGCTCAGGGTAATTTGGGAAAAGCAGTGCGGCTTGCAATTTCATCAGATTATAATGAAATTAAGGAAGACAGCGTGCGTTTGCTTCGACAGATTCATGAAATGGACATGGAAGATGTCATTTTAGCAGTGAAAAATATGGGCAAATACAAGCTTGATATTACAGATTATGTAGATATTATGACTATGTGGTTTCGTGATATTTTGATGGTGAAGATATCAAACTCACCGAATAAGACTATTTTCAAGGAAGAGTTTTCCACAATGAAGAAACAAGCGAGCAGGACCTCTTATGAGGGAATCGAAGAGATTCTGAAGGCGCTGAATAAGCTAAAGATTCGCTTAGAGGCTAACGTGAATTTTGACATTGCAATGGAGCTAACCTTGCTTACAATAAAGGAGAATATGTAAATGGTAGAAGTAGTAGGAGTTCGTTTTAGAACGAATGGAA
>JAGAQX010000055.1 GCA_017622535.1 Lachnospiraceae bacterium
AAGTGGTAGCGGATGAATTAAAAAGAATAGAAGTATTCACTATTCTTAATATATGAAAAGTTATAAGAGAATCAATAGAAAAGAGGACAAAGTCATGAAACCATGGGAAAAGAATATACGAAAAGTCGTTCCTTATGTTCCTGGTGAGCAGCCAAAGGACAAGGATATTATTAAGTTAAATACCAATGAAAATCCATATCCACCATCGCCAAAGGTATTGTGTGCAAAGCAAGATTTAGAAAGACTTCGTTTTTATCCGGATTCAGTATGCAAGGATTTGGTGGATGCTATAGCTAATTATCATGGCTTATCCAGTGACCAGGTGTTTGTAGGAGTTGGTTCAGATGATGTATTAGCAATGTCATTCCTTACATTTTTTAATTCAGACAAGCCAATCTTTTTCCCGGATATTACATACAGCTTCTATGACGTGTGGGCAGACCTTTACCGTATTCCATATGAGACAAAAGCATTGGATGATGATTTTAAATTGGTTGCTAGTGATTACTATGCAGAAAATGGTGGTGTTATTTTTCCAAATCCAAATGCACCAACTGGTTTGGCAGCAGACCTATCATTTGTAAGAGATGTATTAGACCACAACCAGGATGTGATTGTGATTGTAGATGAGGCTTATGTGGATTTCGGTGGTGAGTCAGCACTGCCTTTGATTAATGAGTATGAAAACTTGTTGGTGGTTCGTACCTATTCTAAGTCCCGTTCTATGGCTGGTATGCGTATCGGTTATGCAATGGGTAATCCAGCATTGATTAAAGCTATTAATGATGTAAAATATAGTTTTAATTCCTACACTATGAGTTATCCTTCTATTGTCATGGGTGTTGCCAGCGTGGAAGATGATGCATACTTTAAAGAAATGGTTTCTAAAGTAATTAACACTAGAGAGTGGTTTGAAGCCGAGCTTACCAGACTTGGATTTACTTATCCAAAGTCTAGTGCGAACTTCGTATTTGCTAGCCATAAGAGTGTTCCAGCAAAGGAGATTTTTGAGGCGGCAAGAGAGGCAAAGATTTTTGTCCGTTATTTTAACAAACCTAGAATTGACGACTACCTTCGTATCTCCATTGGAACGGATGAAGAGATGAAGGCGCTGGTAGATTTCTTAGAAGATTATTTAAAGTAGTTTGCACATTTTCTTGTTTGGAGTACATATTTTTTTGAATCTTGTATACGTTTTTGGAAATCATGTAGGTACACGTTTTTGAAAATCTACTTGACTATAAGAGTCTAATCCGATATGATAAATGCACGCATATCGTATTAGACTTTTTTATTTCAAAGGTACAATTCGTGCCATTTTTCATTACAACTTATAATTGAATAATATTGCTTCTATTTATTGTTTTGGAGATTTCTTTTTGTGATGGAATACTTCTGTATTTTGATGTGTAAAAAGATAAAAAGGAGACAATAAATATGAATTATCAAGAATTTTTAAATTATATTAAAGACAATTTGGCTGAAATGATGAACGCAAGGATGTTAGAGAAAATAGAACGTTCTGGAGAAGAGAGAAATGAAGAGGAAGAAATTTGTTATGAAGCACATATTCACACCATTACAAAGAATAATGGGATTGTGTTAGATGGTGTAACTTTGTTGAATAAAAATGAACAAACGGGGCCTAACATTTACCTTAATAATTTCTTTGAAAGCTACCAAATGGGTAAGCCGTTACAAGCGATTATGGAAGAGATTATTATTTGTCATGAAAAAGCAAAGGAAGAAAATCCAATTGAGGTGGTTGATGTATTAAATTTTGATGTGGTGAAGGAAAAGATTGTTGTACGTTTAGTGAATTACGAAAAGAACGCAGAACAGTTGAAGGATTGTCCACATAAGCGATATTTGGATTTAGCAATTACATTTCGTTATCTTGCTGGAAAAGATGCCATGGGACTTGCTAGTTCATTAATCGGAAATAAGGAATTTGAGTGTTGGAATATTGAATTAGAGGAATTGTATCAAATAGCCATGTTTAATACAATGCGGGAATTTCCTTGGAAGGTGGAGTCCTTACTTAAGGTTGTTACTAATTGCTTTGGAGAACGTTTGCCAGAACATTTAAGAGAGGAATTTTTGCAAGAGCTCAAGGACTTTGATGAGGTTGAGAATCGGGTGAATATGTTTGTGCTGAGCAATGATATTGGACTGAATGGTGCTACTAGCTTGTTGTATGACAATGTACTTCAGAAATTCGCCAATATACATGAGGCAAATTTATTTGTGTTACCTTCTAGTGTGCATGAGGTAATGCTAGTACCTGAAAATAAGGAAACGCAAGCTTCGTTTTTAAGAGAACTGGTGGTGGAAGCAAATGAGAGTGCAGTTGGGTTAATTGATTTGCTTTCAGATAATATTTATTATTATGATCGGGAAAAGGATGAAATTGAACTATGCGTAAAGGATATATGAGTGGAATAGTGTGAAATTATGGTTCTTCAATGAAGTGATTATTAACAAATAATTTTTAAATATTATATTGCTGGTAGAATTTGTTGTATGGCGAGGTTATGTGAATTCTGTTGACAAAGAAGGTATGATACAATAAAATGAACGTATGAGTGAATGTTAATTCACATACATGTGGGGGTATGTATGAATAATAGTTTTATTAACAGAAAAGACCGAATCATTGCTTCAGCAATTGAGATTATCAATGAAGCTGGTTTGGCCTCGCTTACAACGAAGACGTTAGCAATGAAAGAGAATATGTCAGAATCCTTGCTTTATCGATATTTTGGAGGTATTGATGAAGTATTAGTAGAAGTGGTTGATACTTATACGAAGTTTGACAAAGCCATGATTGCTACGATTGAGGCGAAGCCGATTTCACATTTTGACAAAGCATTGGAGCTGTTTCGAACGCTAGCGACCTATTATGCAGGTTATAAAGAAATGGCGGCAATCGTGTTGAATTATGAAGAATTGTTACATAATGTGAATACGCGAGAAACGATTGCGCAGTGTATCGAGATGCGAACTAGTTTTTTCCAAAAAGAGATACAGGCGGCAATTGATGAGAAGGAGATTTATGATTCCTTTACTGCAGAAGAATTGACGTGTATGTTTTTTGGAACAATGGAACGTGACTTGTTGTGCCGACGGATTCATAATGAGAACAGAAGTCATGATCAAGTGGCAACATCAATACTGGATAAGCTAGAGGTGATGTTACGACGTAAGGATAATATGTAGAGTAGACACTAGTAGAGCGACTGAGTAAACATATGTTAACAGTATGGAGGATGTTCGTATGAGAGTATTAATTGCAGATGATGATTTTGTCAACAGAAAGTTTTTAGAAAAGATTCTTACAGAATATGGTGAAGTGGTCGGTGTTGATAATGGTATGTCAGCGGTAGAAGAAGCTGTGAAGGCAATCGAAGAGAAGAATGGATTTGATTTGATTTGCTTAGATATTATGATGACAAGACTAGATGGTTACAAGACGCTAGAAGCGATTCGTGAAGCAGAGAATAAGCTAGAAACTTCAGAGAAGATTCGTGCAAAGGTAATAATGATTAGTGCCTTGGATGAGGTTGTGTTAGACAGCATTCAGGTATGTGATGATTATGATGCTTATATTTGTAAGCCAATTGTGATGGACAAGTTTGAAGCTTTGCTGTCAAAGATGGGCTTTGATAAATAATGATATAGTAGAGGGAAAATTCATGGATTTATTTGACTTTATGAGAGAAGCGAATATGGAAAAGGAATCCCCGTTAGCAAAGAGATTAAGACCAACAACTTTGGATGAGGTTGTTGGTCAAAAGCATATTATAGGGAAAGATAAGCTGTTATATCGTGCTATCCAAGCAGATAAGATAAGCTCAGTTATCTTTTATGGTCCACCAGGAACTGGTAAAACAACATTAGCAATGGTGATTGCCAATACAACCAGTTCTATTTTTACGTCCTTGAATGCTACAACAGCAGGGAAGAAGGATATGGAAGAGGTGGTTAAGCAGGCAAAAGATAATTATGGTATGTATCAGAAGAAAACGATTTTATTTGTAGATGAGATACACCGTTTTAATAAAGCACAGCAAGATTATCTGTTGCCTTTTGTTGAAGATGGGACCATTGTTTTGATTGGTGCAACAACGGAGAATCCATATTTTGAAGTAAATGGGGCGTTAATTTCCCGTTCACATATTTTCCGTTTGGAACCGTTAGAGAAAGAAGATATAAAAGAACTTTTGAAGCGTGCTGTTTATGATGTCGAAAAGGGAATGGGTGCGTACAATGCGCTAATTGATGAGGATGCATTAGATTTTTTAGCAGATGTCAGTGAGGGGGATGCCCGCAGTGCATTGAACGCTATTGAGTTAGGTGTTCTTACAACGCAGCCGTCAGAGGATGGTAAGATTCATATTACACTAGAGGTAGCAGAAGAGTGTATTCAAAGAAGAGCAATCCGATATGACAAGGATGGCGATAATCATTATGATACTATATCCGCATTTATTAAGAGTATGAGAGGTTCAGACCCGGATGCGGCGGTATATTATCTTGCTAAGATGCTACAGGCTGGTGAAAGTGTAACATTTATTGCGAGAAGAATTATGATACATGCTTGTGAGGATGTAGGAATTGCGGATCCACAGGCAATACAGGTTGCTGTGGCTTGTGCGCAAGCCGTTGAGAGAGTTGGTATGCCGGAAGCACAAATTATATTGGCCAATGCAGCAATCTATATAGCAGGTGCACCGAAATCCAATGCAGTGGTGAATGCAATTAGCAGTGCGATGGATACGGTTCGTAATCAGAAGACAGGAGCAGTTCCACCACATTTAAGGGATGCCCATTACAAAGGTTCAATTGAACTTGGACATACGGGATACTTATATCCTCACGATTATCCGAATCATTATGTGAAACAACAGTATTTACCAGATGAGATTAAGGATATGAAGTTCTACTATCCAACAGAGATGGGGTATGAAAAGAACGTGTATGACCGTTTAAAGAGCTTTCATGAGGAGGAAGAATAAGACATGGAAAAGGTTAGAAAGATCACAGCCTGGATTACAGTGATTGTAATTGTGGGATTGATTATAGGTACTTTGATTTGTGCGGTAACAGGAAGTGATTACTTTTTTGGAATGCTTGCATTGACATTTATTGTTCCAGTTATATTGTGGGTGTTTATGTGGTTTAGTAAGCTGGTAAATGGTAATCAAGAAATGAACACAGATTCTGAACAAACACAATCAGAGGAGAAATGATTATATTCAACCTAGGAATATGACTTGTAATTGGTTGATAAGACAATCGGATTGTTTAAATAAGGAACGGAGCCGGCAGAACCGACTCCGTAATAGGGGAGGATAAAGTATTATCGATTCTCAGATAAAGAGAATCAGTAGCACTTGTTTATCAAGTGATATTAACATTATATCCACCCTTATTTTTTTTATACATTTTGAATTTGTTTTTTTTATAATTTTTTCGATTTGTTAGTATGCTTTGGTTATCAACCTTTATATGTGATGTGTAGCGGAAGGATATAGGATGTATATACTTGAAAAAATGAGTTCCTTTTGCTATAATCTAGCTGTTGTACGTTTTTACCGATAGGATGTTTTTGGGAATTGATCTATCAACGTATAACAGCATTTTTTATTTCGATACAAAAGGAAGGTAAAATTATGGCTTTATTAAAGGATTGGCGTGAATACGCATACGGATTGGATGACAGAACACCAGAGGGAAAGCAGTTTTGGCTTAATTATTTTGGAGTAGAACAGGGAATTTATAAACAGTTATTAAAGAACCCAGAGGAAGTTGTTACTGGAACAGTTAAGGAATTGGCTGAGAAATATGAGACTACTGTTCAGTTAATGACAGGATTTTTAGATGGTATTGATGAGAGTTTGAAGACACCGAACAATATTGAGGAAATGGAAGAGGATACAGTAGTATCTATCGATATCGATCTTGAGAAGCTTTATATGAACATGGTTGGTTGCAATGCTGAATGGTTATATGAGCTTGAAGAGTGGAACGATTTACTTTCTGCAGAGAGAAGAAAAGAGCTTTATAAGACAGAGAAAAGCTCTAGAACAGTGGTAAAACCAGCTAAGGTTGGCCGTAACGATCCATGTCCATGTGGAAGTGGAAGAAAATATAAGCAGTGTTGTATGAATAAGTAAGAATAGAGGTTGGTATGAGTAAAGTTAGAACAAGATTTGCACCAAGTCCTACAGGTAGAATGCATGTAGGTAATCTTAGAACAGCATTATATGCATATTTGGTTGCAAAGCATCAGGATGGAGATTTTATACTTAGAATAGAGGATACAGACCAGGAGCGCTTACAAGAAGGTGCAGTAGACATCATCTACCGTACTATGCAGGGTACTGGTTTGCTTCATGATGAAGGTCCTGACAAGGATGGCGGAGTTGGTCCTTATGTTCAAAGTGATCGTCAGGCACAGGGAATTTATATGGAATATGCAAAGCAATTAGTGGAAAAGGGTGAAGCATATTACTGTTTCTGTGACAAGGAACGATTGGACAACTTAATGGAAGAAGTCGTAGACGGAAAGAGTGTGCGTAAATACGACAAGCATTGTCTTCATTTATCGAAGGAAGAGGTAGAGGCAAAGCTTGCAGCTGGTATTCCATTTGTAATTCGTCAGAATGTTCCAGAAGAGGGCGAAACTAGCTTTGAGGATGAACTATATGGAACAATCACTGTTCCAAATACAGAGCTTGATGACATGATTTTGATTAAATCAGATGGATATCCAACTTATAATTTTGCTAATGTTGTAGATGATCATTTGATGGGAATTACACATGTTGTAAGAGGTCAGGAGTACTTGTCATCTTCACCAAAATACAATCGTTTGTATGATGCATTTGGTTGGGAGGTTCCAGCGTATATTCATTGTCCAACCATTACCAATGAAGAGCATCAGAAGCTTTCTAAGCGTAGTGGACATTCTTCTTATGAAGATTTGTTAGAGCAGGGCTTTGTGACAGAAGCAATTGTGAATTTTGTTGCATTGCTTGGATGGAGTCCAGAGGATAATCAGGAAATCTTTACATTAGAGGAGCTTGTAAAAGCCTTTGATTATAAGCATATTTCAAAGTCACCAGCAGTATTTGATATGGTGAAGCTTCGCTGGATGAATGGTGAGTATATTAAGAATATGGATTTTGATCGTTTCAAGGAGATGGCACTTCCATATGTCAAAGAGGTTATCACAAGAGACGTGAAGGTTGATGCAATCTTAGAACTTGTAAAGACCCGTATTGAGGTGTTCCCAGATATTAAAGATCATATTGATTTCTTTGAAGAGCTACCAGATTACGATATTGAAATGTACACCCATAAGAAAATGAAAACTAATACAGAGAATTCGTTAGAGATTCTTCGTGAAGAGTATGAGGTTTTGAAGAGTGTGGAGGATTGGTCTTTTGACAATCTTCATGATACATTGATGGATTACATTGCAAAGAAAGAAATTAAGAACGGAACTGGTTTGTGGCCAGTTCGTACAGCGATTTCTGGTAAGCAAATGACTCCTGGTGGAGCTTTTGAGATTTTGGATATTCTTGGTAAAGAGGAATCCTTACGAAGAATGGAGATTGGAATTAAGAAGCTTGAAGAGGCAAATGCATAAAAGGAGATAGTATGCCAAATTTTAATGATGGGCAGCTTGCTGCGATTCACCATGTAAATGGAGCGATGATGGCATTAGCGGGACCTGGGAGTGGTAAGACCACTTGTATGGTGCACCGCATCAAATATCTCATAGAAGAAGCGAAGGTTGCTCCAGCAGGGATTCTTGTAGTCACTTTTACAAGGGCGAGTGCTAGAGAGATGGAGGAACGTTTTACAAAATTGATGGGAGGTTCCGAGTGTCGATGTACATTTGGAACTTTTCATTCTATATTCTTTTATATCTTAAAGATGGCTTATGGCTATCGTTCGAACAACATTCTGTTGGAAGAAGAAAAGTATTCTATTATTCGGGATATAATCCGTGGCAAACAATTAGA
>JAGAQX010000056.1 GCA_017622535.1 Lachnospiraceae bacterium
CAAAGGAAACACCCTTCTCTTCTAGCCATTGTAACATCTGTGTATATCGCTCGAGCTGCAAATTCGCAACAGTCTTATCCTTCACATCTGCTAAATAATAATGTGTATAAATTCCTTCTACATCCAACCCTGGTAACTGACTAATCTTTACAATCGCCTCTACACTTTCATTCACACAGCCAAAACCGATACGATTCATACCAGTATCCAGCTTCACATGCACCTTCGCAAGCTTTCCCTTAGATGTTGCAACCTCTGACATCACCTTTGCCTGCTCATATGTATAAATCGTCTGGGTTATATCATAATCAATCAATACCTCAAACAAACTCTCATCCGTATGCCCTAAAATCAAAACTGGCTTATTGATTCCTGCCTTGCGCAGTTCTAACGCTTCATCAATAAAGGCAACACCATAATAATCAGCTAAATCTGTAAGTGCCTTTGCAACTTCCACAGCACCATGTCCATAGGCATTTGCTTTAATGACTGCTAAAAGTTTCTTATCATCCGAAATATAGCTTCTCATTGTCTCTATATTTTTTCGGATTGCAGTAAGATCAATTTCTGCTCTCATTCGATAATATTTACTCATCACGCATGACCTCCCCTAGGCCAGCTATAATATCAGAAGCAAGCATTGCATATCTTCCCTTTTTCTCTGCAGCCTTATCACCTGCAAGACAGTGAATATAGGTTCCCATCATAGCAGCTTCAGCAAGAGAAAGTCCTCCAGCAAGCATTCCTGCAATAATACCTGCAAGAACATCACCGGAACCACCTGTAGACATACCATTATTACCTGCTAAACTCATATACGTCTGTTCTGCACCATTTGTAACAATGGATTTCGCATCCTTTAACACCAATGTTACACCCATTTTCTTCGCAAACTGCTTTGCAATATTAAAACGATCCTTTGTGATAGCCGTAACTTCCTTCTGAATCAACCGACTCATCTCCATCATATGCGGTGTCATAATCACCGGTGCAGAGGAAGCCTCTAATAACTCTATATTGTTAGACAAAATATTAAGCGCATCCGCATCTAACACCAACGGAACCTCTGTATTCATCAATAATTCATACAACATACGCTCTGATGTGGAATCTACACCAAGTCCAGGCCCAACAACAATTACAGTTGCCCACTTCATCGCATCTTCAATACACGATAACGCACCCTCGTAATCATTATAGGTCATCATCACAGCTTCTGGTAGCTGAGACTGCAAAATTGTACGATTACTTTCATGTGTATAGATTTTCACCAAACCAACACCGGTGGAATATGCTGCCTTGCTACAAAGAAATGCTGCACCAGACATATTCTTGCTACCTGCAATTACTGCGACTCTACCATATGTGCCTTTATTGGAATTATCTATACGCTTTGGAAGCTTATTGATATCTGAATCATCATATGCATAAATCTTTGGCTTAACAGCCTTGATAGCCTGCTCTGGAAAACCAATATCCTTGCGGATGATTTTACCACAATAATCAATACCATCTGAGAAGAACATACCAAGCTTCTTTAAACCAAAGGTAATGGTGTAATCGGCTTTAAATGCTGCTCCCCAAATATCACCTGTTGTAGCATCAATTCCAGACGGAATATCAATAGCTACCTTGATACCTGACATCTGGTTCAATGTATCAATAGCCTTTTTCTGTGGACCATCCACATTTCTAGAGAGACCGACACCAAATATACCGTCAACTATCACACTGTATTCTTTATTCGGAATTGCCTTACGAAGTCTCACGCCCATGTTGAACATAATATCCTGCTGAATCTGAAACTGCTTCGTGGTTTTACTAAAGCCTGCAACATAATATACATCCACCAAATAGCCGCGCTCCATTAGTATTCTAGCTGCAGCTAAACCATCACCGCCGTTGTTTCCGCCTTCTACTACCACCAAAATACGACCTTTGCTCGTATTCAATCGTTCTACCTCTTCCACAATTGCAAGAGCGGCTCTCTCCATCAACACTGCGGCTGGAATTCCCATTTTATCAATTGCATAGGCATCAATCGCCTGCATTTCCTTCTTTGTGACAATATATTTCATATCGTTCTCCTTTATACATCATGTAAACAGTAGCATTTTGGGACTGCTGACCTACACGTTTGCGAAACAACATAACAGAAAGAAAGCAACGTCATAAACTGATTCACATATAATCTGTATCAAATCATAAAAGCTACTTTCTTTCTGCTATTGTATATCACTATATTGGTTCAGATTGTTTTACTTAAAGTATTCCACACCTGACTCAAAGATTAACTGATTCTGGTCACCATAAATGTTAATTGCAACCGAATTATCTCTACGCTCACTATGAGCCATCTTACCAAGAACACGTCCATCTGGACTTGTGATACCCTCAATTGCTGCGTAAGAACCATTGATATTGTAATCTTCATTCATAGTTGGGTTACCATCAATATCCACATACTGGGTAGCAACCTGACCATTTGCAAACAACTTATCAATCCATTCTTTACTTGCAACAAAACGTCCCTCTCCATGTGAGATAGGTACTGTATACACTCCACCAAGAGTAGCCTTCTGCAACCATGGACTCTTATTTGTCACAATCTTTGTGTAAACCATCTTAGACTGATGACGTCCAATACTATTCATAGTAAGTGTTGGTGAGTCTTCCTTCTGATCACGAATCTCACCATATGGTACAAGACCTAACTTAATCAATGCCTGGAAACCGTTACAAATACCAAGTGCCAAACCATCTCTCTCGTTAAGTAACTTCATAATCTCATCCTTTAGCTTCGCATTTCTAAATGCAGTCGCAAAGAACTTCGCAGAACCCTCTGGCTCATCACCTGCAGAGAAACCACCTGGGAACATAATAATCTGCGCCTGGCTGATTGCCTTAGCAAACGCATCTACAGAATCCAAGATATTTGCCTCTGTCATATTCTTAAATACGATTGTCTCCACCTCGGCACCAGCACGTTCAAATGCTCTTGTTGAATCATACTCACAGTTTGTTCCTGGGAAAACCGGAATAAATACCTTTGGTTTTGCAACTTTATTCTTACATACATAGATATCACTTGTATTATAAATATCATTTCTTACAGTTTCTTGCTTTACATTTGATGAAGTTGGGAATACCTTTTCAAGCTTACCAGACCAAGCAGCAACAGCCTCATCCATTGTAACAACAGCACCCTTGTAGCTAAAGTTACCATCTGCGGTTGTTGTACCAATTACAATCGCATTTGCAGAAAGCTTATCTACATCTTCCTTCTTCACTTCGCAAACAATTGCTCCATAATCCTTCATAAGCATATCTGCTTCTGACACAGTATCTGCAATTGTTGCACCGATTCCATTACCAAATCCCATCTTAGATACTGCTTCTACAATACCACCAAAGGAAACCGCATAAGCTGAGGCAATCAAACCGTTTTGCATATCATTGTAAATTGCTGTGTATGTAGCTTTCATCGCCTCATAATCCGGAAGACCATACTCATCTCTCTTCACATCAATCTTCACAATTGCATTATCAGCAGCCTTGAACTCTGGAGTAACAACATCTCCCGCTTTTGCCACATCAATTGCAAAAGAGCAAAGTGTTGGAGGTACGTCAATATCATCGAAGGAACCAGACATAGAGTCCTTACCACCGATTGAAGCAAGACCAAATCCCATCTGTGCAGAATATGCACCTAGTAAAGCTGCCATTGGCTCACCCCAACGCTTAGAATCATTTCCAAGTCTCTTGAAGTACTCCTGGAATGTGAAGTAAATCTTCTTCCAGTCACCACCTGCAGCCACAATCTTAGCTACAGAATGAACTACTGCATAAATTGCACCGTGATATGGAGACCAGCTAAGCATATACGGATCCAAACCATAAGACATCATCGTCACATCATCACACTGTCCTTTATCCATTGGAACCTTCGCAATCATAGTCTGAGTTGGTGTCAACTGATACTTACCACCATAAGGCATCACAACCGTACATGCACCAATGGAGCTGTCAAACATCTCCACAAGACCTTTTTGTGAACATACATTTAAATCACTCAAAGTTTCAAGCCATGTCTTCTTCACATCTGTAAAATCTGCATTTTCTGCAAAATAATCGTTATCTTTCTCTGGCATAGTAACTGTTACATCGCTTTCCTGATGAGCTCCGTTTGTATCGATGAAGCTTCTTGCGATATTCACAATTTCTTTACCTCTCCATGTCATAACAAGACGAGGACTTTCTGTAACCTCTGCCACAACTACTGCCTCTAAATTCTCCTCTTCACAGTAACCTAGCATCTTATCTACATCGGCCTTATCCACAACAACTGCCATTCTCTCCTGAGACTCTGAAATAGCAATTTCTGTACCATTCAAACCAGCATACTTCTTAGGAACCTTATCTAAATCAATCATTAAACCATCAGCCAACTCACCAATTGCTACGCTGACACCACCTGCACCAAAGTCGTTACACTTACGAATAATGCTTGCAACCTCTTCTCTGCGGAATAATCTCTGGATCTTTCTCTCTGTTGGAGGATTACCCTTTTGAACCTCTGAACCACATGTGTCAATAGAAGTCGTAGTATGCTTCTTTGAACTACCTGTTGCTCCACCGATACCATCGCGGCCAGTTCTACCACCTATCAAAACAATTACATTGCCTGGATCTGAAGTTAATCTCTTAACATTTTTCTTAGGAGCTGCTGCTACAACGGCACCAATCTCCATACGCTTTGCCACATAATTCGGATGATATACCTCATTAACATGACCTGTCGCAAGACCAATCTGATTACCATATGAGCTGTAACCATGTGCTGCTGTTGTAACAAGCTTTCTCTGTGGAAGCTTACCCTCCATTGTCTCTGACAACGGCTTTGTAGGGTCTGCCGCACCAGTCACACGCATAGCCTGATATACATAAGAACGTCCTGATAATGGATCACGGATACATCCACCTAAACAGGTTGCAGCACCACCAAATGGCTCAATCTCTGTTGGATGGTTATGTGTCTCGTTCTTGAACTGAATCAAATACATTACTTCCTCGCCATCGATTGTTACTGGAACCTCAATAGAACAAGCATTAATTTCATCCGACACTTCCATCTCCTGAAGCTTGCCTTCTGAACGAAGTTTCTTCATTGCCATTAATGCAATATCCATCAAGCAAACGAATTTGTCGTCTCTATCCTTGTATAATACTTCTCTATCTGCCAAATACTGATTATAGGAATCCTCAATCGGCTTCTTATAGTATCCATCTTCAAAGGTAACATTTGTAAGCTCTGTCGCAAAGGTTGTATGACGACAGTGATCAGACCAATATGTATCTAATACTCGAATTTCTGTCACTGAAGGGTCCCTGTTCTCTTCATTCTTAAAATAGTTCTGAATATGAAGAAAATCCTTGAAGGTCATAGCAAGACCTAATGAGTCATATAAATCCTTAAGATCAGCCTCTGCCATTTCCTTAAAGCCATCAAAAATATCCACATCTGCTGGCTCATCAAATTGCTGAATCAAGGTTTCTGGAATACTCTTATCATCCGTCTCTCTGGAATCCACCGGATTAATACAATATGCTTTAACCTTATCAAACTCTGCATCGCTCACCTTACCTGTAATAACATAAGTGGTTGCTGTACGAATAACAGGCTCTTCCTTTTCGTTCAACAGCTTAATACACTGCTCTGCCGAATCAGCTCTCTGATCATACTGACCTGGTAACGCTTCTACAGAAAACACCTTGTCACCCTCTTCTGAAGGAAATGCAGTCTCATACACATAATCTACAGGTGGCTCAGAAAATACCGTTTTCAATGCCTTTTCATAGGTTGCCTCCGATACATTCTCTACATCATATCGAATAAGTACCCTTACCTTCTCGATATCCAAATCAAGATATTCTGTGATTTCGTCAAATAATTCCTTTGCTTTTACAGCATATTCAGGCTTTTTCTCAACGTATACTCTCTTAACCTTACTCATAACGTCCTCCTAAAGTATATAAATATCGCTAAATTCTCTCCCCTACTAGATATCTTATTAAAATATCTTGCTCTAAGAGAAATATTTTCACGCCTTCTACTATATAATATCTTGTTTGTGAAGTCAATCAAGTAGAACGTGATTTTTAGAAAAAATAAAGCGGTTTTCTTAAGAAAACCGCTTGTGTCTCATCCATTCATTACTTTTTCAATGATTGTCTTTAACTGTTCTGGTTCAAATGGCTTTGAAACAAATTCGTTAGCACCATTCTGTACCGCCTCTACCATCTTTGTCTTCTGACCGGCAGCTGTTACCATGATAACTTTCGCCTCTGGATATTCCGCCTTAATCTTCTTCAAAGCCTCAATACCATCTAACACTGGCATTGTGATATCCATTGTAACAATATCTGGCTTAAGCTCTACATAACGCTCATAACCCTCCTGGCCATTCGTAGCTTCACCAATCACTTCACAGCCTGCACCTTCTAAAATGCCCTTCAAAATCTTTCTTGATGTTCTAGAATCATCAACAATTAAAATCTTTGCCATCTTATTCTCCTCTTTTACCTATAATCTCTAATCTAAACTCCACTTAGATTCAATACACACAATTAAATCAACCTTCTTATCCTTGATATAGAATGGTACTCGATACATATTACCCTCTGTACGAATTGTTGTTGTCGAATCTTTCATTACTGGTGGAAGCATATCCAACTCCACATCTTCATGACTTAACTTCGTTGCATACAAGCCATTGTTGCAATTCAAGAATTCGCATGCAGCATCTAAAACATCCATGTCAACTGTTTTAAATTCTTCTTTCGCAAAAGCTTCTGCAATTTCTTTGATACCTGCACCATCACCACAAAAACCAGTAAATAAACGATAGTCACCATCTAATTCCTGTGCTGCAACAAACGCACCTGTGTATTCGTTCAATTTCTCAACTTTTTCAATACGGAAGTGACTGTTAATAAAACGAACATGATTACGAGCAACTAACGCAATATAATCCTTGACCATTGGAGATACGTCACTATCCTTCGTAAATACCGGAACTATCTTATCAATATCACCACTCTTAATTGCTTCCAAATCCAAAGCTGTAAATCGCTCTGACTTCTTATAGCAATTCAACTCCTTTTGAATTCCCTCTAATGTTAGAATTTCTTTCTCAACAAGCGCTTGAACAAATAATAAGTACTCGTCACCCTGCTTCTTAAGCAATGTGCCAACCTGCTCATCTGACAAATACCCCTTCTCAACCGCAATATCACCAAAACGGCGATCCTGCATCTGTTGAAGCATATTAACCTCATCCGCTTGTTCCTCTGTCATAAAACCAGATTCTACTGCAAGAAGTCCCAACTTAACCTTTGCATTCTTACTATCTGAAATGATAGCGTTATACTGTTCATTTGTTAATATTCCCTTGTCTTCAAGGTACTTTCCAAAATATACTCCGAACATATTAGCCCCCTTATAATCTTATCACCTATAGTACAATTCTGTAAAAAGTGCAAGTCTTAATTCACTAAATTACACAATAAAACTGCACTCGAACTGTTTACATTATAACACACATTTACCATAAATAGCAATTTATTTTCAGTATTTTTGTAGAATATTCCAATATCACATATTTATACATTGAATAATAGCCTTTGATTATATATAATTAGGAAGAGATTGTTCATCAGAAAGGATTTTACATATATGTCTATCAAGAAATCACTACAAACTTCTATTATATTAATGGCGATTATCCCCGTTATTCTTATGGCAATACTAGCCTATGTTGTTGCAGCAACCAAATACGCACAAATTAATAGCGAAAACACAAAGCTGATAGCCCAAGATTATAGCTATGGTTTTACTGCACATTTGGAAGCTCAACTCATTGAGACATCTGCACTAGCAAATCTCAATGATACAAAAAGCTATTTATTAGAAAAGGTCAATTCACCAGATGTTTTACTTAACACATCGTCCACTTATTACACAAATATCAAAGATACAATCACACAGATTTCTAACAACTATGATAACTATGTGAACTATTACATTTATGATATAGACGGATACTTAGTGGCCTCCTCTGCAAATGACAGCATATCGGATTGGGCAGAAATTATGATGGAGCCAATATCCTTCTACACAACTACAACGATTATAGATCATTCTAGTTTTACAGAGAATTCCATTGATATCATTTCACCTATCATTGTAAAAAATCAAACAATTGGTCTAATCCGAACCAACATTCTGTCTGATTATTTCGGTAATTATTTGGCAACCGATACTACAAACATCGGTTTTGTTATTGATAAAAATGGTAAAGCATTGTTTGATTATAACATTACAAGCAATAGCGACCAAAAATTCCTTGCAGAACTTCAAGCTAACAAAGAAACCACAAAAAACAATGTGCTAACCATTGGCAAGGAATACAACTATGGATATGCATATATTGATGAATATGGTTGGACCTACGTAATCAAGCAAAGTACGGATACCTTTACCAATATTGTTTCCAGTCTGCCTATCATCTTCATTATATTATTGGTAATCGTTGTCATTCTGTCCATCCAAATCAGCCAAGGACTTGCAGGTAAATACACAGAACCTATCATCGAGTTAAGTGAAAACATGCAAACTGCTGCTGCTGGAGAATTAAATGTACATTGTGACATTAACCGCGATGATGAATTTGGTGTTTTGTCTGACAGTTTTAACCAAATGATGGACATCATTTCTACCAACTATAATGCCGCTTTAGATTCCAAGAAAGAGGCAGAGTCAAGCAAACAGGAATTACAATTACACTATGATGCCATGGAACGTCTAGCATACACCGATGCCTTGACAGGCTTATACAATCGTGCAGCATTCTTTAAATTTGGAAATGAAATATTATCAAACAACAAATCTGGCTTGAAAAATCATGCAGTAATTTTTATCGATTTAGATGGCTTCAAATCAATTAACGACACATTAGGACATGACTATGGTGATTTATTGCTAAAAGCTATAACCAAGAAATTCTCCTCATTTATAGCTGAGGATGACATACTTGCAAGAAATGGTGGCGACGAATTTGTTATCCTTCGCAACAAGGTAACTAGCCCAGAGGACTTAGAACAATTTTTAGATAAGCTTATTTCCATTTCTTCACATCCATTTTTATTAGAGGATGAAACGGTTCATATTTCCCTTAGTGCAGGTGTTGCGATGTTCCCACAAAACGGATTATCGTTAAGCGAACTTATGAAGAATGCCGATATTGCAATGTATTCTTCTAAAAACGCTGGAAAGAATAATTACACCTTCTTCAGTTCCACTATGGAGGACGAAGTAAACCGACGTAATGATTTGATTGATATTTTGCGAGAAGCGATTGACAATAAGGATATCTACTTGTTATACCAGCCTCAAGCAGATGTATCAACTGGAGAGATTATTGGTTGTGAAGCATTAATGCGATTGAATTCACCAATAGTAGGTTTTGTCTCACCAGATGAGTTCATTCCTGTTGCGGAAGAATGTGGTTTAATTGACGAACTCGGAGAGTGGGCACTTCAGGAAGCATGCAATTTCAACCAACGATTACTCGATGCCGGGTTTAAACCAATTCGCATTTCCGTCAATGTTTCTACTGCACAGCTTCGCAGCGATCGCTTAGTACGTGCAATAGAAGCTTTACCAGAAAAAACAAAAATGTCTTTGAAATACTTAGAAATTGAGCTTACAGAAAGTGTATTGATGACCAACTTCGACCACAACCTGGCATTAATTAATCGTCTGAAAGAATTAGGTGTCAAGATAGCATTGGATGATTTCGGAACTGGATATTCTTCATTTAGTTATCTTACAAAAATTCCAATCAACACCTTGAAGATTGATAAATCATTTATCGCAGGAATTTGCGAAAACAAAAACGATGCGTACATTGCTGGCACTATTATCAACTTAGCACATAAGCTCGGTATTTCCGTTATTGCTGAAGGTGTCGAAACAATCGAACAACTTCGTATCCTTCAAGCACAGATGTGTGACGTATTACAAGGATATTTCTTTAGTCGTGCAATCTCTGAAAACGACTTTATTGAGTTATTGAAAATCAATTCATAAATTGGAGGTATATACAATGATAAACAAAAATGAAGTAATCTATATCGAAGATACAATCACATTATATTTAGATAACAATATGGAGGTTGAATGTGATATCTTAGCAATCTTCCCAATCAAAGAACAATTCTATGTAGCACTTATGCCTCAAACCCCAATTGAAGGCTATGAGCCTGGTGAGTATTTCTTATACCGTTATCAGTCAGATGGTGAAAATGTTGAATTAAGCGACATCGAATCTGACGCAGAATGGGAAGCTGTAGAAGATAAATTTGAGGAATTACTAGATGAGGAAGAATTTAATTCAATGAAATAAATTGTAATCATAATTTATTACAAATTCAGATTTCCAAATTAAACAAAAGACCATGTATATAAGATGCAAATACACATCTAACAATACATGGTCTATATTATTCTCTTTATCCACTTTCATTCTCTTTTTAAGAAAAAGCGATATTATGATAATTTTCTGTTTGTGTAATCTTTTTAAAAGAAACAATTCTTACATATTTCCTTATATCTCTTACATCCCACTAATATTCTTCATCTGCTCAACTAACTGCAAATCATCCTCTGTCACTCTCATGTTTGTACAAATTTTCTTTCCATCTGGTGAAATTACTGACATTTCAATTACACTGCCAACTCCTATATTCTGTGCTGCTGCACTAAAAAACATAGGTACTTTGGGATGATTTCTTTTAAATGTGTCTAGCATTCCTTTTATCTGCATTAACATCATCGGATTCATATTCATAACTCTTCTCCTCCTAATTCATAAAATCAAAAAGCTCTGGAAAATCTTCCAAAGCTTCTCTAAGTTAGCAGGGGATGAGAGAATCGAACTCCCACCAAAGGTTTTGGAGACCCCTATCATACCATTTGACCAATCCCCTATATGATAATAGATTACCATATTTCAGGTAATCCTTCAATACTTTTTTCATGTACCTTCAGAACTTCATACAAAGATGAACTGCATTTCTTATCTTTTCATCTCGAAACATTTCAATAACACATTTAGTTAAGCCTTCGACCTATTAGTACTTGTCAGCTACATGCATTACTGCACTTCCACCTCAAGCC
>JAGAQX010000057.1 GCA_017622535.1 Lachnospiraceae bacterium
GAAAGCTTTCGGAATATGAAAAAGCCCTGCAAAAAGCGGAAACAAGACGTAGGAAGCAGAAGTTCCTTGTATGTGTCCTTCTGATCGGAACCGGGATAGGAATTGCATGGTTTGTCTATACCTCCTGGATTCGAGTAGCTAGCGAATATGAGGAAGAGGTAGAACAGTTATCCCAGGCACAGGTAGGAGAGGTGGTTGCGCTTGGCCGATATGATACGGATCCTGTCAGTATCGGAACAGAGCGCCTTCAGTGGGTTGTGTTACAAAGAGAGGGGAATACCCTTATGCTCATTACGAAGGAGGGTATTGCAGGTAGCATTTACCATCAAAAGCATACAGAGGTGAATTGGAAAGACTCCGACCTTTGTGCCTTTTTAAATGATACCTTATGTGATGATATTTTTAGCAAATATGAGAAAGAAATGCTTGTGGATAATCCAACAACTCAAGACCGACTGTCGCTGTTATCGGTAACAGAGGTGGAAGCTTTGTTTCCAGATGATACAAGTCGTCAATTAAGTATTACCGATGTTGCCAAGAGTAAGGGTACCAATATCAATTACGCCACCAAAACGAATCAATGGGATGTGAAGGGCTATCGTTCCTCCTGGTGGTGGCTTCGAGGTGATGACAAGAAGAGTATATTTGCCCCAATCGTAACAGAGGATGGAATTGTTCTTACAGATGAAAAGTACGTCAACAAACCAAACGGAGCAGTGAGACCAGTGGTTTGGGTAAGGGTTGAGTGATAAGTTCTGGATGATCACAGATATTCGTATAAGCAAAAAAAGGAAGGAATTAGGTTCCTTCCTCTTTTATTCGTTAAAATTAATAAGATGTTCCACCTTCTGTTCATGGTAATATGTTTCAAAATCAATGCCACCACCCTGAGGCGAGAAGTAGTTTTTGAAGAACTCGTCTAAGCTGTAGCGGTTCATTTGTGAGTAGAGGTCTTCGCTAATCACGTAGCAGTAGATCTGTGCGTTAAGATTGCGGTTACGTAATTCGTCTTCTATCAGGTTCAGTTTTTCTTCCATTTCCGATGTTGTCCAGCTGCCGTTATAAGGAATGAAAACGTAGGATTCTATGAAGTATTTTTCATAGTTATTAAGGGCATCTTCAAACGTAGCATAGGCATCGTATTCGTTTGGCAAATATTCATGATAATGGGAACGATATACGGTCGATTCCGGAAACTCAACGGAAAAAATATCTTGGACATATGCTTCCTCATCCTCTCGAATCATGTAGCAAAAGTAGTTGTCTGAATAAGTAATGATGCCGTTATTGTTGTTCGTTATGATTTGCACATATTCATCTTCTGATTGCATTTCATCCGTATAACACCAGATTCGGTCGTCTGTTTCATGTGTTGTTAGTTCAATATTGTATTTTTCCTCTACTGTGCGGACCGCATTGCTATCCGACAATTTGTAATTAGAAAGTTGATTACATCCGCATAAGAACGGAACGGTTAGTAATAAAAGAAGAATGGAAAAAATGTGTTTCATTGGAATCGACCTCATTTCTAATTTGAATAATTGAAATGTGTCGCCCCCCAGTGCTGCATTTTTGAAAATACCAACACTAATGGCACATATAATAACAGCGAAAAGTGACATGAATATTCTTCTTGTTTTCATATGATTTTCTCCAATCTGTGTATCACATTGTATAAGTTGTTTCCAACATTATATGAAAGAATTTCTAGTTTGAAAAGAGAAAATTAAGGATATTGGTTTCTTGGAAGACCGGCTCCAACTAGATACCGAATTTCATCCCCATCTTGTTAACCTCGTCTATATGGTTTTGAGACAATTATAGAAATTGCACAATATTTTCTGTAAGAGGTATAATGAATTATATTTTTACCCAAGGAGAAGAATTATGGAGAGACTAGAGGAATTATTATTAAGAAGGTTGAGCAAGCAAGATTTCTATGGCGTTTGCAGCAAATAGCTTGAATCAAAGAAGCTTATGTGGAATGGTGTAGTACTAATTTTCTTGTTAATTAATTTTTTCAAATAAATCTTTCTATTCTACAAAGGCATTGTGGTGTAACACCATGATGTCTTTGTTCTTTGTCCGGTATTTGATTGCAAGACGTCCTTCTATCTGCTATCATATAGATATGTTTTTGATCGGGTGAATTGAATGCACGGAAAGAGTTATATTTCGCCTTAAGGGGTGAGGTGAAATATCTCCGTGAATCATATATTTTAAACACAACTATATAAGGGGGGATTGCGTGAAGGTTGCAGTATTAAGTGCATCACCGAAGCAACAGCTTAGTTTGACGCTACAGATTGTTCGGGTGTTGCAGAAAATGTGTAAGGATGATGAATTTGACATCAGCTTCATTAAAAATGTGGATGATTGTTCGGAGTTTGAGGCAAAGGCACAGGATGCAGATTTGGTATTGATTTTATCATCGTTATATCATTTTAATACGCATGGTCAGTTAATGCGCTATTTGAAGGGACTTCATATGCCAGGGGGAACGCCGATTACCTATATTACATCTTCTGGTGGTAATATGGATGTTCCGGCACATAACTATCTAAGATCTTATGCGAGACATAATGGTTTGAAGTGGATTCGAAGTCTTAGTTTGTTAGACGAGGATGTATTGAAGGAGCACGGCAGAGAGGAAGCATATCGCTGGTTCCAATATGTAAAGGATATCGTTCTAAACAAAGAGCTTACGAACCAAAGTCTCAAGGATACTAGAATTGCTGTATTGGACTGTGGGGATGAACCAGAAGATACACAAGCGCAAACCGCTGAGATTGCCAAGAAGTATCAGGATTTAGGTGCCACAGTTAAAGTATATAATTTGCGGGAACAGACAATCAAAGGATGCATTGCATGTTTTGGTTGCTATACCAATAACAAGTGTGTTATTAAGGATGACTTTGAAGCTTTAACAGATGAATTGTATAGCAATTTTGATATGATTGTTACAGTAAGTGGAATCAACTATAACCAGTTCAGCACCAATTACAAATACTTTTTGGACCGCCATGTAAAGTTTGGTCGATTTGGTCAGGATTTGGAATTGATTAAGGCATATGTGTATTGCGGCGAGATGGACCCAATGGATTTGGCAGAGTTAGAACAGCATACGTTGGTTGTGGACAGTCTGGGGTGTGATTTGTATGTGGGAACCTATGCTGGCACAGAGGAAGGCATTCAGCAACTAATTCAGGAATCAGCTTATGTATGCATCAATGATTTATATCCGCAAAGGAATACATACAGCTATGGATTAAGTCTCCAGTTTGCAAACTTGGCATATCGGCTTCAGAATATGACACCAAAGGATTATGAATATTTTAAGTCAAAGGGATATTATCAGATGCCACAGGTGTTAAGTCAGGTGAGACCGATTTCTGGTATTGAGGATGGTCGTATGTCCTGTCAGATGAGATTGATGGCATTTGAGGAAATGTTGTCAACTTTAGATGGTCCGCCTACCATGACAAAGAGGGGAGAGCGTACCAAGTTTAATACCATGATTGGAGCCGACTTATCCAAATTGGGAAGTGACAAATCAAAGAAAGGATTTTCTTTCTTTAAGAAGAATTAAGTATAGAATGAAAATGAATGAGGAGGGTAATTTACAATGATTCAAAAGAAAATAGGAATGTATATTAGTTTACGAATGGGAATTGCAATGAGCATTACAATGTCGGTGGTTGGTTCCTTATTAGGTGCAATTACAGCAGTGAAATCAAGTGGTGCACCATTTATAGCAGCATTTTTACCATCGTTATTGGCATCCATCGTAATTACAATGATTATTGCCATCGCATTAGGTTTTATTGTACCGATGAAAAAGATCAATGACGGTGTTGAGAAAGCGACTAAGACAAAGGGTTTTGCGTTACATTTCTTGCAAAGCTTAGTATCCGATATCATTTATACTCCGATTATCGGACTTGTAATGGCATTTTTCTCAACAGCAGTATTTGTTATCCCGAAGAATCCAGCGTTGTCAATGAATATGCTGGTTCCAGTTTCTCTTGGTAATTTTGCAAAGAGCTTTTTGCCAGAGTTTATCTTTGCGCTAGTGGTAATTATAATTCTTGAGCCAATCTTCCAAAAGGCAGCCTTTAAGAAATATATTCCAAATTTTGGACAGGGCGTAGAAGGCGACGAGAATATTTAAGTGAATACATGATAATCAGACCCCGTGGTGTATATACTACGGGGTTTCATCCTGCAAAATGGAGGAAGGTTTATGAGAAAGAAAAATTTATTATTGGGAATGATAGCATTATTAGCATTGTCCCTTTGTGGCTGTGGTTCTAATCAAGCAGGACAGTCTACTACAGAGGAGGCATCCACTACTGCGGTAGCTGCCACTGATATAGAAGAATCTAAGGATGTAGAAGAGGAAGCAACTACAACGGATGCGTCCACAACGGAAGAGTCTGCTGCTACAGCAGATTCAATTGATATGTTCAATTTACCAGAGGCACAAGAGTACTATGAGAATATGTATCAGGCGATTTTGGATGATACCTATGCAACAATTATAGGTGGAATGGATGCTTATGAGTATAAAGATGGCAATTCAGGTATAGGGGAAGTTGTTATGAGTGGTGAGGGAAATGCCGCTAACACCATAGGCTATACCTTTGTGGATTCCAATATGGATGGAGAGGTAGAGCTAGTAATCGGTTCCATCAATGAGGAAAAGGATGGAACGTATTATGGAGAAATGATTTATTCCGCCTATACATACAAAGAAGAACCGGTATTAATCTTAGAAGGCTGGTCGAGAAATCGATGCCATTTGTTGAAGGATGGCAACTATTATGTAGAGGGTTCCGGTGGAGCAATGTATGCTATTTTCGAGAATAAGCAGCTTGAAGAAAATGGAACAAAGTTCATCTACAATGATTATTGCTTTACCTACGAGAAAGATGAAACCTTCGAGGAAATAGGGTTTTATCGAAATACCACAGGGGAATGGGATAAATCGGTATCTGAAGAAATTACTGAGGAAGAATATACAAATCGTTTCGACGAATATAGCAGTAAAATATTGACTATGGAGTTAAAACCATTTTCACTCTATGAGTATTCAGGAGCTTCATCAGAGAAGAATAGCCAGCCAATTACGATGAATATTGAATGGGCAACAGATGCGCAGTTAAGTGATAATACACTTCCAGCTTTTGAAGCAGATTCTGGTGAACCGCAGGTGGCAGTTGTTGTTTCGTCTGATACAGATGTTTATAATTTTAAGGTGCTTTCACTATCCTATGAAGATGTTGATGATGAAGGCATGCCGATATTTACAGCGACAGAATTGCATCTGCAAGAAGAGTTAGTAAGTGGTACGCAATTTGTAATCAAGTTTTCTATCATGGGGACGATTCCTGGCTATGGTATTTCCTATGAGGATGCGTCTGGTAATACCTATTATTATGGATTAGCAGAAAGTGGTATGGATGGTTCGGCGTTGTTGACGGAGATTGTGATAAAGTAAATTTATCAATTAAAGTTTGAATAATGAGATTGCGGTTGTGTTTTTTCTTGTACAATTAGGTATGAGTGATTTATAATTAGACATATATTTTTTTACGAAAGGAGACGAGATTATGGATTTAAAAGAAAAGATTGAAGAGATTGTAAAAAAGGTACAGAATGATGACAACTTCAAGGATGAATTTATGAAGAATCCAGAGAAGGCAATTGAGAACCTTGCAGGAATTGATATTCCAGACGGAATGGTAGATAAGGTGATTGATGGTGTGAAGGCAAAGATCGCTGGTGACAAATTGTCTGATGCAATGGATGGTTTAAAGAAGCTTTTCTAATGTGAGAATATCGAGCTTCTTTGGAGTATTTCAAAGAGTCAAATTTGAAAAAAGATGATATTAAGTGTGGATTTTGTAGTACACCTAATATATTGCAACAAGAACCAAGTCCTTGGTTCTTGTTTTTTTGTAATGAACAATATGTTATAATTTTGCTATAAATGAATTGTTAACATATTATTTGAAGATACTTTCGATAAGGGGAGAGAAGATGATATATAACGTATATTTTGATTTTTTTGCGGTTGTAATATCATTTTTTTCCATTATTCTGGCTTTTACGAAAAAGGATTTTTGGAAAAGACAAAACTTCATATTGTTTATTTTACTTGTGGCAACTTTTTTTGCATCGCTACTAGACATTCTAAGCTCTGTTGGTAATTCTTATATTGTTGAATGGTCATATGGAGTACGAGATGTATTGAACTACGGATATCTTGCAGTGCAAAATGTAATGCCGTATTTGTTTTGTTTGTACATAGTATTTCTGACTGATTTGGATAACAAAATGAGTAGGAACAGAAGACGCTTGCTCCATATAGGTCTGGCATTTCCGTATGCGGTGGATATGGTTTTGTTGCTACTAAACCCGTTTATAAGAGAAGTGTTTTATTACGATTCCAATCGGGTTTACACACATGATTGGGGGATGATTATACTCTATGTGAATGCATTGCTGTATATGGTTTTCAATTATTATCTTATCATACGATATGGAAAGGAAGTGCGGTTTGCAAAGAAAGCCACCGTGTATGTGTTTCTTACAGCGAGTTTGGTAGCGGTTGTTTTTCAAATTTTGATTCCCACCATATTGTTACAGCTTTGCATAGAAGCATTATGTCTTTCAGGTATTTTGTTTACAGTAGAAAATGAAAATGATATTCTACACAGTATTTTGTTGTATTTCTTTTTGCTGATTTTGTGTTTTTTTGCAGAGGTAAATATTATTCCAGATGTGTTTCCATGGAGAATGATTTCTAGCATCTATTTTCTAGCATTGGGAGTGTTGCTCGTAATCTATTTTGCAGAGCGAATTGCTGACAGAGGACAGTTGAAACGCTGGATGTTGTGCTGTGCCTGGCTAATTGTCACGTTTATGTTTCTAAGGGCAGTGAAATATGAAGTTTTTCTGGCAGATTCCGTTTTTGCCAGATATATATGGTATTTATACTATTTGCCGATGTTGTATATTCCACTTTGTACATTTTATGCAACACTTAGTATTGATGGATACGAAAAAAGGGAATTTATCAAAGTAAAACCATGGTTGGCGGCAATTACTTCACTATTGTTTTTGTTTGTACTATCCAATGACTATCATCAAATGGTGTTTAGGTTTCAGACGGGATATGTCGGATGGAATAATGACTACACGCATGAGTGGGGATTTGTTGTAGTGGTCGTTTGGATTTATTTTTTGTATGCGCTTTCTGTTGTGCTTATGTTTAAAAAATGTAAATTAGCTAAGGTGAAACAAAGATGGTGGGTTACAACGATACCATTTATTCTTGGAATCGCGATGCAGCTTCTGATTGCTTGCGGGAAAATGCCGAAGATCAATAATCTTATGGTAATCAATTTTCCAGAAGCAGTGTGTTTTATGATTGCTCTTTTTTGGGAGTGTTGTATTCGCATTGGGCTCATTCCTACGAACAAAGGATATGGTGAGTTGATGAAAGTGTGTTCATTGGCAATGCAGATAACGGATACAGCCGGAAAGGAGATCTACAAATCTCTATCGGCTAATGAACTTTTAGATGCATATAAAGAAGAGGCGGTCCCGATTCTGATCGATAAGGATACCGAGTTGTATCGTGAATCAATACCGGGCGGTTATGTGTATTGGCAAAATGATATCTCAGAATTAAATGAGATTAATAAAAAGCTAGAGGAGATTCGTTCCTTGTTAGAGGAGGAAACGGAGCTCATTCGATTGGAAAACGAATTAAAAGAAAAACAGGTTTCCATTGAGCAACGCACCGGAATGTATGAACGGATACATGCGAAAACTATAGCACAATCTAGGCGCATAGCCTATTTGGCAGAGAAAGCACTGGGAGAGAGTGATATCGAAATCAGAAATTATGACGCCGGAATTATCTGCTTTTTAGGTGCCTATATGAAGCGTTATGCAAATTTTATGTTGATGGCAGAGCATGAAAAGCAGATTAGTGTAGCAGAATTGGGAATGGCGATAGCAGAGTCCTTGCGGTATCTATCAAATGTCAATATACCAGGAGCATATGTGGGAAGTGGCGATGTCGAGATTTCGATTAGTGACGCAATTTTGATTTATGAAATATTTGAAGAATGGATAGAAGGAAATTTGCCTAATTTACAGGGGGTTTATGCAAAATTAGAGAATACAACAGGAATTATTCTTAAGATTACATTAGAAGGAGTAAGTGTAGTTCTGGATGAACAGCGAGAGGAGAAATTGTTCCAGGCTGGAATTCCTGTAACCATTCATCACGAAGATGAAGCTAGTTATGTGCGTTTTTGTTTGGTTAAGGGGGCATAGAGAAGATGTGTTTTGGTGATATGTCAATGGTGGCAAAGAGTTTTATATTTATATGGATGATAAGCATTTTTATATTGGGACTTTGCAATTTGTTTCAATCGATACAAGTAAAGAGGACGAAAACCATTGTTATTTGTGTAATTGTGCTGATTGCGGAATACGTTCTAATCCAGGTGATATCAGATATGTTACACAGAGATAGTGGTATGGTAAATGTAGATTTTACTTATCAGCTTGGACGTATACATTTTATATGGTGGGTACTGTTGGTTGTGGCACTTATGGGAATCAGTATTACGTTGGCGTCCTTTTTTAAACATTGGAAAGAGAAACACATTACACCGATGTCCATAAAGGATAGTATGGATATGCTACATGCAGGAATTTGTTATTGGGAAGAGAGTGGGCGCATTATTTTGTCTAATCGAAGGATGAATGAAATATGTTTGGCTCTTTCAGGGGAAATTTTATTAAATGGACAGAAATTCTACGAAAGCATTGGGTCGGAGTGTGTATCATTGCCAGATGGAACGATACAATATTTTTTCCATGATTTGGTCGAATTCGATGATAAGCAGGTACATGAGTTGGTAGCTGCAGATATTACAGAGCTTTATAAGAGAAATGAACTGCTAGAACAAGAGACATTGAGTTTGCAAAGAATGAATGAGGGTTTGCGAAGATACAATCAAAATATAGAAGAAATGGTTCGTAAGCAAGAAATATTAGATGCAAAGGTTTATATTCATGACGAGATGAATCGTTTGATGCTTGTGACCACCGCGATGACAGAAACAGTTACTCCAAAGGAGGAATTTGAGTCTGTTTTGACACTGTGGAGAAATAATGCGGTTTTATTAGGCAATGAAGCGGAAAAGGATATAGAAGATGTAGATGCTCTAGAAATAGAAAAACTTGCAAAACTGTTAGGGCTTCAGGTTACCTGGGTAGGACTTTCTTTGGCTGAGGCACCTAGAAGGCTTCGGGAAATGTTGGTAGTAGTTACTAGAGAAGCGATTGCCAACGCAGTAAAGCATGCAGAGGCAAAACATATTCAGATTGATATGACTCAAGTTGATAAAGAATTGTTAGTTGCGATATGGAATGACGGCCAAGAGCCTGACGGCGATGTGAAAGAAGGAGGAGGATTGTCAAACATACGCAGAATGATAGAAAAACACAAGGGAAGTTTGGAGATTGTAACGAAGGGGCAGTTTGTCCTACATGTAAAAATTCCACTCTAATTTCCAAAACCCGCTGAATGGCGGGGGAAAATAATCGGATTATGGACTAAAATGGTATAAAATAGAGAAGAAGGGAGTTTGTATATGGCATATCACGTTCTGGTAGTGGAAGATCAAGAAATGCCCAGACAGTTATTTGAAATCTTTATTCATTCCAGTGAGAAATTCAAGCATGTTGGTTCTGTGGCCAATGCGGGACTTGCATTATCTATGTGTCGGAATCAGCAGGTGGATTTAATACTAATGGATGTAATGACGGAGTTGGGACATAGTGGACTAGAGGCTGCAGCAGAAATAAAACAGGTATTTCCGGAAATTAAGATCATAATTGTAACGTCTATGCCGGAATATTCTTGGTTAGAGCGTGCGAGGAAAATTGGCGTAGAATCTTTTTGGTATAAAGATGGTAAGAAAACAGCAATTTTAGATGTAATGAGCAGAACCATGGCAGGGGAAAGCATTTATCCTGATACTACCCCACTTGTTGCAATTGGTAATAGCACCAATCATGAGTTTACGGAGCGGGAACTGGATATTTTGCGCGAACTGACAACGGGAGACAGTAACACTGAGATAGGAAACAGGCTCAATATTTCAGCTAGTACCGTAAAATATCACGTGGAAAATCTACTGTCGAAGACAGGTTTTCACACTCGGACAGAACTTGCTGCTGAGGCAAGAAGCCTTGGTATTGTAATTAAAAATTAACGAAATATGTACATATGAAAGGAGTGTTAACATGGGAATTTTTGGAAAGTTATTTGAAAAGAAGGAATGTAGTGTTTGTGGAGGCGAGATTGGTCTGCTAGGAAACAGAAAATTGGAGGATGGTAATCTGTGTAAGGAATGTGCGGAAAAACTTTCACCATGGTTTGATGATCGTCGTCATTCTACAGTAGACCAGATTAAGGAGCAACTAGAATATCGGGAAGCAAATCGAGCAAAGGTGGAAGGATTTTGTGTTACTCGGACACTAGGAGAGGATATGAAGGTTTTGCTTGACGAGGATGCAGGTCTGTTTATGGTAACAGAATCGAATCGTTTGGCGGAAGCAAATCCGGATGTACTATCTTTTTCAGATGTGACTGGATGTGTGTTGGATATTGATGAGGATCGTTCGGAACTAACACGTGAGGGTGAAGATGGCGAGGAGATTAGTTATAATCCACCAAGATATGAATATGATTATGATTTTCATGTAGTCATTCATGTAAGAAACCCATATTTTGATGAAATTCGATTCCGACTGAATGGTTCTGATGTCACAGTGGAAGAAGGAAGTGGCCAGAATGCAGCGATAATTCGTTCTGGTGGTAGATTTGATCCAACACAAAATATGGAATATCGCAAGTATAAGAAAATGGGAGAAGAAATCGTAGAGGCATTACAACAAGCGAGACAACAAGCAAGGGATGAAAAGGCAGTAGCCGCGGCTCCAAAGGTAGCAGTTACATGTCCATGTTGTGGTGCGCAGACAATACCGAATGCCAACAATTGTTGTGAATATTGTGGTGGCGTGATTGAAGGATAAAAAATGTGAAAAATAGCAAGATACAAATGTAAAGAGGAAAGGGAGCTTTGTATTATGAAGAGATGGTTATTCCGTGTGTTACCGATGGTAATGATTTTAGGTTTGTTGGTTGGTTGTGGTGCCAAATCTGATACGAAAGAAAATGCAGAAACAACAGAAACAGAACAAAAAGGTGTTACAGCTGGCTACTGGGTAGTAGAAAAAATGGTAATGGAGGGGATGGAATTCGAAGGTGAGGATCTGAAAAACACTTTTGGAGAGGCAGAAAACATTTTGTCCATCGTATTCAATGAAGATGGTAGCTATGACGGTGTATATATGGATGAGTTCATAAAGGGTACATACACTGATAATAATGGTGCTTTAGAAACGGAGATGTTGGAATTAAAAGCAAAAGGGGAATACTCCGGTGAGACATTAGTGCTGACATTGGATGACAAATACGTATATACTATGAAGAATCAGAAGGAAATGCCGGCATCCATCAAGAATAATCCATGGATTACCTATGAACCGAATTTCGACAGCAACGAAACATCAGCAATGAGTTCCTTTATGGCAGGTGGATGGTATTGCGTAAAGGATAATGTATTGTATGGTTTGACACATATAAATGATAATAAACCGAAACTCGGAGCGATACCTTTTGAAATGAAAGGCGATTTTCCAGAATATAAAGAGACAAAAGTCTTAGATGAGAATGGTTGTATGAATTACATACAAATGGAAGGTGATTACTTATACTATATCAGAAATTACAAAGAAATATGCTGTGTAAAAATAGACGGTAGTGATGCGAAAACTTTGTATACAGGTGATTGTGATTATTTGCAGATTTATGATGGTCGCTTGTATTTCACAGATGCCGATTATCATTATGTATCCACGGATATGGATGGCAAGGATTTGCAAACAGTGGTGGACAAAGAAATATATTATCCATATTTCATTTGTAAGGATTGGCTGGTGTTCCAGGATGATGCTGACAATGAATCGTTACATCTTTATAATATCGTGGTAGGGAAAGAATTTAATATTACCTATGCGCCAGCACATAGACCGATATTGGATGGTCAGTATCTGTACTATATGAGTTCACAAGATGACGCATATAGCCTTTGCAGAATGGATATCAGTAATCCGGATTCCTTGAAGGAAGAGCGTAGCGACAAAATGTTGCTTTCCAGTGAATATATGATTGATGACCAATGCATATATCTTGTCAATAACTCAGCCAGAGATAAAGAACAATGGAAGGAATTGACTACAACAGGCGATGTTGTTACTATGACACAAATGTATGTATCCGAAGGCTACACAATCTCCCATGAGTTTGATGAAAATGGTTTGATTACCAGAAAAACCATGATGAGTAAGAAAGAATTAGGTGGAACCGCATTTAATTAAAAATAGGAGGAAGTAAATGAGAAAAAAGACTAAAAAAATGAAAAAAGGGATGGCATACCTTATGACACTGCTTTTGATGTTGGGAGCTGTACAGACAATGCCAGGTACAACATTAGTTGTAAATGCTGCAACCAGTAGCAAACCAAGTGTCACCACCTATGCGACGAAACAAGAGCTTATGGAGAGCTTTAAACAGGACGGCACGAATGACACGATAGGAAAGCTTGTATTTGGAAAGGAGGGACCTATCACTCCGATGGAATGGTATATTCTCGGTGCGGATAAAGGCATCGGAGATGGTAATAATATTACTGTTTTTGCGACAAGTCCGATTATTACAAATCAGGTGTTTGAAGATGATAATGGTACGGAAAAAACGTATCAGCCAACATATGGTGTGTATGCCAGTGCGCCGGCAAAACTGAATCCGAATCACTATGGAGCAAGTGATCTTCGTGTAGCATTGCAGGAAGTGGCAACGGACACAAATCATTTTTCAAAAGCAGAACAGGCCTTAATGCAGGCGACACCAGTTACAACCTATGACAACAAGAATAGTGCTAACTATACGACTACCGATATACTTTATGTACCGGACAGTACCGGCGGTAATAAACAGGGTAAATATATATATGCAGGAAGTACAAATGCTATAAAAATGTATAAAGATAATTATTGGAGCACCGAAGATCAGTTTTGGCTTCGTTCGCCATACAATGTCACAGATAGTGTTTACGAGGTGTTGGTGGTAGATAAAGCTCAGAATGTATATCGCAAAGATGTTGCAACGAATACAGGTTATGATGTTCGTCCTATGACCAATATCAAATTAACATCTGTTCTTTTTGCATCTTCCGCGCCTGCAAGATTAAGCACACCCGCAAGAGCCGAAAAAATTGAGTCAAATAAATCGATGAGACTTCGTTTTGACGGAAGCAATATTGCAATCGGAAATGTGATTTGTGATAGTGAGAAGGGAGAACTGCTGGCTACAAAGTCGCCGGATGCAACAGGAACGGTATCACTTATCGTACAGGGAAATGACGGAACAAACAACTGGTTCTACTCTGAGATGATTACAGACAGTAGACAGCTGAAAGTATCTGAGATAAAGGAAGCTTTAAGCGGAGTAATAAGTGCCGATTCAGATATTGATCTGAGCAAATGCTGCATATGGCTTGAAACCACATTGGATGATGGACTGAAATATGCAAATATGGCTACCGAAAAAACAATGACAAAGATAAGCAAGGTAGAGTTATCCGGAATTGATATTCCAACACCGAAGAAAGCATTAGATACGGAAGCGATGACCAATACGGCCGGTATTTCAGATGCAACACCGTCAGTTACATGGAAGGCAGGAGATAAAGTTGCAACAGGTAATGCGGATTATAATACGGCATATACGGCAAGCGTAACGCTTGGTATTGAGGATACATATATTTGGGGAACAGATATTACAGCGACTGTAAATGGTCAGACAGCATCCGTAACCAAGAACGGGGATAACACCATTACCGTAAGTTATGCGTTCCCAGCAGTAAAAGATAAATTGATTAGCATTACAGCACCAGAGTCTGTTACGGTGGCAAACGGAACTGCCTATGCAGACATGAAGCTGCCGACGACGGTAGCTATTGTGACAGAAGGAAGTACAGTGACAACTGCAAATGTGGCATGGAATACCACAACACCTTCAAGTGGAAGCTATGATCCATCCGTAACAACGGAGCAAAAAGTAACCTTAACTGGTACTGTTACTTGTCCAGACACGATAGATGCGAATGGGGTATCGCTGTCAACCAGCATTACAATTATCATAAATGCAGCTTCTTCGGAGGCGAACAATAACAATGTAAATGATAACAATACGAAAATGTCAGATGATGGCAAAGCAACCTATAATATTACAGCTTCCAGTGCGAAAAACAAAGCAGTGACTTATGTTGCACCTGCGAATAAGAAGTTATCCAAAGTTACGATTCCAGATACGGTAGTAATCGATGGTGTGGAATATAAGGTTACCGAAATTAAGAAAAATGCATTTAAAAACAATAAATATATCAAGACTGTGACGATTGGTAAAAATGTAAAAACAATCGGAGCAAGTGCATTTTCGGGATGTAGTAAACTGAAAACCTTAAAATTTGGATCTTCAGTAACTACCATAAGCGATAAAGCTTTTTATAAATGTACAAAACTCACTAAGATTACAATTCCTTCTAAGGTAAATAAGATTGGTAAACAGGCCTTCTATGGTTGTAAGAAATTAAAAAATATTACAATTAAAACTACGAAACTAACCAGCAAGAAAGTTGGAAGTAAAGCGTTTACCGGAACACAAAAGGAAGCAAAGGTAAAAGTACCGAAGAAGTCTTTGACGGCATATAAGAAGTTCCTATACAAGAAGGGATTGAACAAAAAAGCTAAAATAACAAAATAAAGAATATTACAAAGGAAGAAGTTCCGGTTTGGAGCTTCTTCTTTTGCGTTATCAAAAGGTTATTAAAAATAAGGGAGTGAGAATTGTTCCTGTTCATGAAAGATGAACATACCTGAACACAAACAATTGGTATAAAAATGAGAAGTGATCTGAAATCCCGTAAATGGGATGAAACATATCTTGACACCATATATGACACCACGCATAATGAAGATAGGAGAAATACATATGTCAAAGTGGGATAAACTAATAACTAGAATATGTAAAGATGGTTAGAAAGGTTGTAGAAAGTGAGGAGAATGACAATGAAGACACTGAATGAATATTTAGCAATGCCATATCGTATGGAAGTTGTAGAAGATCAATATGAAGGTGGATATGTGGTTTCATTTCCGGATTTGCCATGTTGCTTAACATGTGGAGAAACAATTGAAAGTGCTATAGAGAATGCGATAGATGCTAAGAAAGCATGGCTAGAGGCTGCCTTAGAAGAAGGAATAGAGATATATGAACCTAATAGCTTAGAAGATTATTCGGGTCAATTTAAGTTACGAATACCAAAGAGTTTACATCGAAGTTTGGTGGAGAATTCACGACGTGAGGGAATTAGTATGAATCAGTATTGTGTATATCTTTTGTCAAGAAATGATGCGCTTCATACAAATGTAGGTTGATATGATTTAGGAGGGGCTGATATGACCGACCAATATATTGAAGCTGTATCCATCAACTGGGATCGGATTGATAGAAACAGCTATCTTCGTGATATAGAAGCTTTGCGAGAGTTACAGAGCATACAATTTCATAAGCCTGTTACATTTTTTGTGGGCGAGAATGGTACGGGAAAGTCTACCATGCTAGAGGCGATTGCAGTAGCTATGGGTTTCAATCCGGAGGGTGGATCTAAGAATTATCGGTTTTCTACCTATGACTCCCATTCCGAATTATACGATGCACTTCGGGTTGCCAAGGGAATTTGCAAACCAGGGTGGGGATATTTTCTTCGTGCAGAGAGCTTTTACAATGTTGCTACTATGGAGATGGAATATGCAGATGCGGTGCATCCGTCCCAGCGATTTCATGAGAAGTCTCATGGTGAAAGCTTTTTGGAAATTGCACAGACACAATTAAAACCCCATGGTCTTTATTTTCTCGATGAGCCAGAGGCAGCGTTATCACCACAGCGACAGTTGGCGTTGCTTGTAGAGCTGGACCGCTGTTCGAAAGAAGAGTCGCAGTTTATTATCGTCACGCATTCGCCGATATTGTTAGGACTTCCAGGTGCCGATATATTAAGCTTTGACGATGGAAGGGTGCATCAGGTAGAATATGAAGATACAGAAAGCTATCAGGTGACAGAGATGTTTATCAATCATCGAGAACATTTGTTGTCCAAATTGTTGGGTTCTGATACGGAAGCAAAATTACAAATGTGAGCAAAGAAATAACAAACTATTGACATAGCCGTACGAACAAAATTATAATGGGTCTGTATAAAAATGTTCGTACGGCTATATTTGTACGATTGCGGACAGATTTGTTCGTACGACTATGAATGGGGTGAGAAATATGAAATTAAGCAATGCATCGGAATTTGGTAATGCAATAAAAACAAGAAGAAAACAATTGGGATATACCCAGGCATATATTTCGGATGTAACCGGATTTAGTACTAGCTTTATTTCAGATTTAGAGAATGGTAAGAAGACAGCAGAGTTAGAAAAGTCACTGTTTATAGCTAATTTGTTGGGATTGGATATAGAGATAAAGGAGAGGTCGTAAATGCAGATAGAATTGCAAGTTTCAATTGAAATACAAGGCAAACAACATTTAGTGGGTTTTATTACAGGTAATACATCAGAGGATGCAACTTTTATTTATGCAGATTCTTATTTGGAATTGCCTCATATTCGGCCTATCTCGCTGAACCTACCGCTTCAAAAAGAATCATTTACACCAGAACAGACAAGAATATTTTTTGAAGGCTTGTTACCAGAAGGATTTTCTAGAACATCTGTTGCGAATTGGTTAAAGGCAGATGAAGATGATTATGTAAGAATTCTGGAGAATCTAGGAAGAGAATGTTTAGGTGCAGTTCAGGTTTATAAAGAAGAGGATAAGAGAGATGACGTGTTTTACGAACCGTTATCTAGAGAACAGGTATGTGCGTTAGCAGCAGAAGGAGCAACACAGTCTACGAAATTGTTAATGGAAACACATTTATCTCTTGCGGGTGCTTCTGGAAAAGTAGGATTATACTTTCACCAGGATAGTAAGCGATGGTATTTACCAAAAGGGAGAGCTGCAAGTACACATATTGTAAAGCAAAGTCATGTTCGTTTACATCAGATGGTATTAAATGAACAATTGTGTATGTTGACGGCGAAAAAAATAGGAATTGAAGTTCCACAAAGCTTTATCATTGATTTGGGAAAAGGGGAAGATGATAAGGTTCTATATGCTACAAAGCGATATGATAGAGTTCTAGATTCTGATAGGCAAGTAGATGATTTGAGTTATCCATTACGTTTGCATCAGGAGGATTTTTCGCAAGCATTAGGAATTCCATCTAACCAAAAGTATGAAAGAAGTGTATCGTCATATATGAAAAAAATGTTTCAGATTTTAAATGATTTTTCATCTAATCCTATTGAAGATAAGATGAAACTATGGGATATGATAGTATTTCATTATTTGATAGGAAATACAGATGGTCATGTAAAGAATTTTTCGCTGTTATATAGTGCAGATATGAAGAGTATTCGATTAGCACCAGCGTATGATATTGTAAGTACTAGTGTCTATGGTCTTACAGATGAGATGTCATTTTATATTGGTGGAGAGTTGAAGCGTTCTAATATGGATAGAGAAACGTTTCAAGAGGCAGCACGAGAGGTTCAACTTGGTGAAAAGATAGCGATGCAACGCTATGATTATATAGCAGATAATATACAATATTGCTTGGAAGAGGCTGCGAAAGAGTTATATGATTCTGGTTTTCAAGATGTTTTTGAAGTGAAGAATCAAATAAGTAGCCTAATAAGAGAAAGGTTGCAACCATGAGAAATGAAGGAGAGAAATTGATTGCGCAAATATTGAAGGCTTCTATACGAGGTGTCACAAAAAGACAATTGAATGTATATAGTGTGGTGTGTATATTTTGTATGGCTATCATCTTGTTGATGCCAGGATTTGTTGTGAATCCAAGAGATGCGGTGTTGATTATCATAATCACAGTAGTTTTACTTGTGTATATAAGTGTAGCAAAACGTTTTTTAGAAGATGCAGATCAGATGAATTTGCAGTTTCGGTTGCCAAAGATAGAAGAGAAGGTATTCATTAACACGCAGATGGATATGTTATCGCAAGCGTATCAGCGAGAGTATGGATTGTTAACATGTTTGGTCAGTTGTGTTGGTGTTGGCATGTTGTCTTTCTGTTTCTATCATTTATTGACTGGTAATGGTCTTAATTTAGCGTATATTCTGATTCCGGGGATTTTAGGCACAGCCATTATATATATCTTGTGGCGAAGTACTCAGAATAAGAAGCTGAATCAAATTTGCAATGGAGAATATTGCATTGCGGAAGCTGTGTTGGAAGAGAAATATGTGGTGGTGTCAAGAACTGCCAGATCACACTATAAGTATTATTTTTTGATTTTGAACGATCGTGTAGGTAATAAGGGGAAATTCCAAATTCCAGAGCATGTATTTCATGCGGTTGTAGAAGGTGATAATATGTACCTAGTGAGCTGGAATAATGGTAAGGGATTCTATAATGATATGGAACCAGTGATGTTAAAAAATGTATCATATAATTTTGATGATAATTGAAGTATAATTAATCCGACGTAGGTTTTTTCATTTTCTCTGTAATGAATGAAAAACTCCTGCGTCTTATTATTGTAAGAGATAATCGATTATTGATTCATAAAATAATGTTTGCAAAACGATTCGATATTGGGTTATGCAAACACCATAAAAAAGGAGGTGTGATATGAAGATAACAAAAGAGATGGACCTAATCTACAAGCGTTATTACCGCGATGTCTACGGTTTTTGTGTGCGCTTATGTGAAGGTCATCCAGAGCTGGCAGAAGATGTATGTCAGGAAACATTTTTTAAGGCATTGAAAAATGCAGATTCCTTTCGGGGAGATAGTAAAATCCTGAGCTGGCTTTGCCAGATAGCTAAGAATACATACATATCACATCTGCGAAAAGAGAAGCATTTGCTGAAAACAAAGGATATGGAAGTGTTGCTAGAAAATGTGGCAAATATAGAAGACACCACCCAGGAGAAATTAGAGGATCAAGATAGTGTTAAAGAAATCAAGCGAATTATGAGCGATTTAGAGCCACCTTATGATGAAGTTTTCCGTATGAAGGTGGTGCAGGAGAAATCCTATTCGGAAATTGCAGCTATTTATCATAAGTCAGAGAACTGGGCGAGAGTTACATATTTTCGAGCCAAGCAAAGAATTGTAGAGCAAATGAGACAGGAGGGTCATTATGAGTAAACATAGAATAACATGTGAAGTAGCAAAGGACTTGATTCCAATCTACATAGACGGAGCCTTGTCAAAGGAAAGCGAAGAGTTAGTCCGTGAACATGTAAGTGGATGTAAAGAATGTCAGAAAATGATGGAGTCCATGAAAGTGGATTTAGGTCAGTGGAAGGATGAGGATGCAGCTTTGTTTCAGACCGTTGGAAAGGGATTTCGCAAGATGTATTTTGTGAAAGCATTCATAGCAGTCCTTATCTTTCTAGTGGTATGGGTAGCAGCATCTATTTATGTCATTGAGAATTATCGTCCGATATGGCCGAAGTCATCTGTGGAAGGATTAGATGCGAATTTAGATGTGGTTAAGATTAATGGAGATTATTATATTCATCAAACAGATTTGTATGCCATGGGAGAGGTTTGCATATTAGACTATGATTATAGTGAGACGGGTGTGTATAACTTTTATCTTGGAGAAAATGGTATCCAAACCATTATGCCAGGCACAAGGGCATACAATTTGAACGAACAATATCAATTTTTATGTAAAGAAGATGGTGTCAAACAGATTAATTACTGTAAGCCAGATGGAAC
>JAGAQX010000058.1 GCA_017622535.1 Lachnospiraceae bacterium
GCATTGAAGCTTCCTCTCTTCAAAAAAGTCAACTGGAAGAACTTTGGTAATCACGAATTGTTTCACTGCTTTGTAATGCTTGGCAGTGTATGTCATTTTGTGATGGTATATAACTATTTGGCGTAATCAAATGGCTATCCTTCCGAATCGGATGGATAGCCATTCTTTTTTATTCTATGCTCTTTTCAATTACATATGTGACCTACTTATGCACCGGAAATGAAATAATCACTTTGAACAAATCTCCGTCTAATTGAATCTCAAACTCACCATTTTGCAAGCGAGTTAAATCCTTTGCAATGGAAAGACCTAAACCGCTACCTTCCGTTGTTCTAGAGGAATCTCCTCTGGTGAATCTCTCCATCAACTCTTCTGCACTAATATTCAGTGGTGCCGCTGACACATTTTTCAGAGTAAATGTGACCTTATCCTCATCCTTTGACAAATCAGCGTACACTCTAGTTCCTTCCATCGCGTATTTGTAAATATTCTGCAACACATTTTCAATGATACGGAACAATCTTCTGCCATCCGCTAAAACCACCGCCGGTTCCTTTGGATAGCTCGCAATAATCGTCAGATTCTTCTTTTCATACTTATCCTCGAACTCGCCAAGGGCCTGCTTCATCAACTCATCAAATGTAATTGGCATCATTTCTAACTCTATATTTCCGGAGGTTGCTTTTGCAGCCTCTACCAAATCCTCTGTCAACTGCTTAAGTCGCTGTGCCTTTCCATCTAATACCTCTACATAGTGCTTAGCCTCCTCATTTGGCATGTCCTGCTTTTTCAGCAAATCCACGTAATTGATAATAGAAGTAAGGGGTGTTTTCAAATCATGGGATACATTGGTGATCAGCTCTGTCTTCATGCGCTCGTCCTTTAAGGATGTTTCTACTGCACTCTTCAATCCATCACCAATATGGTTAATACCATCTGCCAGTTCCCCAAACACGCTCATTTTCTCGTTAATTTCAACCTTACTGTCTAGGTTACCCTTAGTAATTTCGTTTACACCATCTGCAAGCTTGTCAATATCCTTAATTACCCACATAACACCTACAAGGGCCATTGCCTGCAATACCATGAATATGAAGAAGGCTGTTTCCTGGTGCTGAACAGAATCAAGTGCTGCAAACACAACCACAATTTCAATAAGCATAAAGATAACAAATATAAGCAATAGTTTTCTTGTTCCCTTAATGCTATATATCGCTTCCTTACAGCCATTCCAAAGCTTCGCAAATACTTTTTCCACTGCGGAAGGCTGATGCTGTTCTTTATCTTCTCCTTCTGCACGGTCTGCATTTTGTCTAGACTTGTACTTGCCTACAATATATTTCACCAGCTTCACCAATAACATCTGGTTCCACAAATTATGTGCTTTGATTCGTCTCACCAGGCTTAAAGCTAATATCATAAAGCAGAATCCAAATATTATTGCAGCCACTGCAGTATAGCTTGCGATATAAACTGCTCCTACACTATAGGCTGCCTCTTCCATAACACAATACGCAAACAATCCGCTTGCGAACAAGATAAATCCTGTAATAATCGCCCATATTTCCGTATAGAATCGGTCGAAGAAATTTAGGGAAACTGCTGTATCACCCTTATAAGTCCTTCCTGTCGTACAAATCAACCAGATTGTTTGAACAACTAGCAAAAGGAATGTAACCACTGCCACTATCAAGAAAATGGTAATATAATTCTTATAAAATGGATACTCCACAATACGGCTTACAATTGAATGCTGGCCATTGTTCCAAGTTTGAACATCTGTATCAAAGGCCAAATAAAATACAGATGCTGTTGGATATTTTGCGAAGTACTCCTCTACCACATACAAATCCTTCAAATCGCTCAAATTCGAGCTATGTTCTTGAAGTATATTACCCTTACTGTCTTTTACAAATCGGTAATAATTCGGTATGTTTTTAATCCACTCTTCTTCCTTAATATTCGCATAAACACAATTCACATCTGTCCTAAGGTAATAATAAACACCCTGGCTCTCCTCCATTACTAATGTATTTTTCGCATCTATAGTAACAGCAAAGGAATCATATGTGCTATTAGCAACATCATACAAACTGGTATTATAGCTTCGAAGCAGTGGCATTACGAGACTGTTATATTGATTACCCTCTGCTTCCCCTGACTCAATAAATGTAAGTACTTCATCTGCCTTATAGATATAAGTCTCCATCTCACTAAAATATTCGTCTGCAGTAGAATAATAAAGCTTCTGTTCCGGGTCATACACCGCATAGGATGTAAGATTTGATGGTGTAATCACAATCTCTGTCTGTGTCACAATCTCTTTATTAACGGTTGCACTACCTTCTTCCCCTGTGGCTAGCTCATATTCTTCTAAATCTTCTGTCTCTGTGGTAGCATTTTCTACTACTGTCGCTGCTTCTTTTTCTTCATTTGTCTCTGTAGTAGCGTTTTTTTCTGTAGTGAATACTTCCTTTGAAATCTCAATGTTGCTTCCACCATCATCTATTTTTTCTTTTCTTATTATTTCATAATCCTCAAATACAAAATACGCATGTTCCGAAAAATTCTCTGAAAAGCGATGATTTACATTCTGCAATCCGTCATTCTCAAATAATTTACGAAAGCTTTCTTTATCAAAATAGACATAATCACAAGGGTAATCACTATCGGACAGATAAGCTTTCATCTGCTCATAATCCAGCAAATTAACATCCTTTATCTGTACAGCCTCGCTCTGCTCATATTTCTCTAAATTTTCTAAATACCTTGCTGCAAATTGATCATAATAGATTGCCTCTCCTAAAGCTGCCTTTTTGTAATGATGAATTTTCTGATTCGACATATCCAAAATCTTCATCTCTCCATCTGGCATATCTGCCTGGGCCAGTATATTGCAGTTGTTTAAGATATGGCTCATTTCACCCTGTACTTCTGACTCAAACGCATCTGTCTCTTCGTAGGTCGGTGCCGGATTTACCAAAATATTCGTTCCGTAAGTCCCTAAAGCATCGATGGTCAACATCGCACTGCCACAAAAGGCACAAAATGTAACCAAACATAAAAAACCACGAAAATATTTTCCAAATACAGAATATGACAATTTATTTGTTTGCTTTTTTTCTTTCATAATGACTCCTTTCTTTTGCTTGTGCTATATACACAAACTAATGAAGTCTCCTTCTGTCCCTATAGACACAATTCTACTTCTTCTCCATACGATACCCGACACCCCACATTACCTTCACATAATCTGGATTCTTAGGATCAATCTCTATCTTTTCACGAATTCGACGAATATGCACTGAAACAATATTATCTGTGGCATAAGCGTCTTCTTCCCAAATACGCTCATAAATCTGTGCGGAAGAAAATACAGTTCCTACATTTTCCATCAATAACTGTAAAATCTTAAATTCTGTTGGCGTAAGCTTAACCAATTCTCCGTCTACGGTTACCTGTTTCTGCTCTCGGTCCATGGTAATAGAACCATTTACCAAAAGATTGTCGTTTGTCTGTTCCATACCACCTAACTGGGTATAGCGACGCAGCTGGGACTTTACTCTCGCCACAAGCTCTAACGGATTAAAAGGTTTCGTAACATAATCATCTGCACCCACATTTAAACCGAGAATCTTATCTACATCCTCTGATTTAGCAGATAATAAAATAACTGGTATAGAGCTTTCTTCTCGAAGCTTTAATAACGCATGAATTCCATCTAATTCTGGCATCATAATGTCAAGAATCACTAAATGAATTTCCTGCTCCTTCATCTGCTTTAACGCTTCCTTGCCGTTATACGCAGGTACAATGTCATATCCCTCTTGCTTCAAATAGATGGATATCGCCTCTACTATTTCTTTGTCATCATCGCAAACTAATATTGTCATATGTTATCACCTCATTCCTACTATACGGCAACCTATAAAAAAGCGCAAGGTATAGACTATTTATCTACTGGTAATTTTCCCTTTGTCATTTTATGGTGCCGCGCTCCTCTTTTGCATGCATATACAGCGAGCTCCTCATTACCCTCTTTATGACCGTTTGCTTCGAAGTCTATATTACATGAGAATATTTACGAAAATGTAGATAGAAAAATGAAGAAATTCTTACAAATACTTCAATGTATTGTTAACACAAAAACGCTTAGTCTGAAAAATCAAACTAAGCGCTTCTTTCTATTTATATTATCTTGTCAAACTCTGACGAATCAAAGCTCTCTTTAGTGCTAACTCCGCACGGTTCATATCCACACCGGAGCCTTCCTCAATTCTTCTTCTTGCACGAATCTCAGCTTCCTTCGCACGATTGGCATCAATTTCATCTGGCCATTCTACGCTTTCTGCCAAAACGGTAACTTCTTCTTGTAAAATCTGGATAAATCCAGAAAGCAAAGCTGCTTCCTTCACTTCCCCAGCTTCATGGATTCGAAGAACACCTGGTGCAATAATCGCTGTCAACGGAATGTGATTTGGATAAATACCCATATCACCCTCTGTTGTAGTGAATTCCAAAAATGAGACATCTCCTTCATAAAATATACGCTCTGGAGCTACGACTTTTAACTTCATACTATCTGCCATACGTATTCTCCTTTTCTAACCGATGAGGGCTTGCTTATTTTACTTTTGCAAGTACATCATCAATACTACCTGCGTTAAGGAAATATCCCTCTGGGATATCATCATGCTTACCTTCGATAATCTCCTTGAAGCCACGAATGGTCTCAGAAATTGGTACATACTTACCAGATGTACCAGTAAACTGCTCTGCTACGAAGAATGGCTGTGAAAGGAATCTCTGCACCTTACGTGCACGAGATACTACTAACTTATCTTCCTCTGACAACTCGTCCATACCAAGAATTGCAATGATATCCTGTAATTCTTTGTACTTCTGCAAGATTTCCTGAACGCCACGGGCAACTGCATAGTGCTCCTCACCCACTACCTTAGGGTCAAGAATTCTAGAAGTAGACTCCAATGGGTCTACCGCTGGATAGATACCTAACTCTACGATAGAACGGGAAAGTACAGTAGTTGCATCCAAGTGCGCAAATGTTGTCGCTGGAGCTGGGTCAGTCAAGTCATCCGCAGGCACGTATACAGCCTGAACGGATGTGATAGAACCATTCTTTGTTGATGTAATACGCTCCTGTAGGGCACCCATCTCTGTCTGAAGAGTTGGCTGGTAACCTACGGCTGATGGTACACGGCCAAGCAATGCTGAAACCTCAGAACCTGCCTGTGTGAAACGGAAAATGTTATCAATGAACAACAACACATCCTTACCACCCTGATCACGGAAGTACTCTGCCATTGTAAGTCCTGTTAAACCTACACGCATTCTTGCTCCAGGTGGTTCGTTCATCTGACCAAATACCATTGTAGTCTTGTTAATAACACCTGACTCCTGCATTTCGTGATAAAGGTCATTACCCTCTCTAGTACGCTCACCTACACCAGTAAATACAGAATATCCACCGTGCTCGGTAGCAATGTTACGGATTAACTCCTGAATTAATACAGTCTTACCTACACCGGCACCGCCAAACAGACCGATCTTACCACCCTTCTGGTAAGGGCAAAGTAAGTCAACGACCTTGATACCAGTCTCTAAAATCTCTGTATCTGTAGCCTGCTCAGAGAACTCTGGCGCTTTTCTATGAATTGGAAAATGCTGCTCACACTCTGGTGCTGGCTTATTATCAATTGGCTGACCTAATACATTAAAAATTCTACCCAATGTATTCTCACCAACAGGTACTGTAATTGGTGCACCTGTAGCTACGGCCTCCATACCACGAACCAAACCATCCGTTGGTCCCATGGCAATACATTTTACAGTATCATCACCTAAGTGCTGGGATACCTCAACGGTTAACTCCCCACCATCTTGGGTTGCAATTGTAATCGCATCATTAATCTCAGGAAGCTTACCTTCACTGAATTTAATATCCAATACGGCACCGATAATCTGGGTGATTTTACCGACATTCTTCTCTGCCATATATTTATCTCCTTATATTATTTTTCATTTTATTTGTCATCTCTTAGTCACTATGCGAAACTGTCATTAATGTAGATTGAATTGTATAGATTTAACAAATACCAACAAGCAGGTGCTGCGCGGCCGTCGGTACTTAATGAGACGTAGTCGAATTTAGTACCGCTACGAGCCAAGGGCAGCGAAAGCGTGCCTGCGTTGGTTTGTTAAATCTGTAGAATCTTCACAACGAAAATTATAGTTTCGCATTTGAATCTATGAGATGGCATCCGCACCTGCAATAATCTCGGTAAGCTCCTGTGTGATAGCTCCCTGACGGGCACGGTTGTATTTCAAGGACAAATCTGCAATCATGTCTTCTGCATTCTTAGTCGCAGAATCCATTGCCTGCATACGGGCACCATTTTCACTGGCAACAGCTTCAACAAATGCACCGAATATAATATTGTTCATATATTTTGGAATAATCATATCCAAAGCTTCATCTGCTTCTGGCTCATAGTTCATCGGAGTCAGAACATCAATCTCCACATCCTGCATAATCTCTTCCACGTCAATTGGCAAAAGCTTCATTAATTTTGGCTCCTGTACCACTGTGTTCTTAAAACTTGTATATGCAAGATAGATTTCTCCCACTTCACCATTTTCATAAGAAGCAAGAACATTCTTTCCAATGTGAATGGCGTCACCATATAACGGATCATTCATTACTTCCGAATAATCCTCGACAATGTTATATCCTTTACGAAGTAAACCTTCTAATCCTTTTTTACCAACTGCGTAGATATCTGTCTCTTTTGGGTCGCACTGTGCAACAATCTCTTTTACGATATTGTTGTTGTATCCACCTGCAAGACCTCTGTTTGAAGTAATCGCAATCACTGCTTTCCTTGTAGAATCATTGGCCTTCAGATATCTGTGGTCAATTGTACCAGTTCTTCCTAATACGGAACAAATAGTGTCATACAACATTGTAAAATATGGTTTATTACCTTCTGCCCTGGCTTTCGCTTTCTGAAGCTTAACAGTAGAAACGAGCTTCATCGCTTTGGTAATCTGACCAGTACTTGCGACACTCTCTTTTCTACGCTTTATATCTCTCATTGATGCCAAGACATTTCACCTCTTTCTTTAATAAGTCATGCTAAAGTTTCATGTTTCCATCTCAGGTTCTCGCTATATTGGGGGTGTAACTCATAGAGAACCCTCCTCATAAAACAATTATTTCTCTACTTCGCGCTGACTCTTGTAAGCGGTGATTGCCTCATCTAACATCTTCTCTAGCTCCTCCGTTAACTTCTTGCCTTCACGAATTTGGCTAAAGATTTCTGGATACTGGGTATCTACAAACTCAAACAAGCCCTTTTCAAAGTCAAGAATCTCATCAACTGGAACATCTAACAAGTAACGCTTTGTTGCAGCATAAATGATAACTACCTGCTTCTCAACTGGCATTGGCTTGTATTGAGGCTGTTTCAACATCTCCTTAATTCTCTCACCCTGTGCCAAACGCTCTTTGGTATCCGCATCTAATTCAGAACCAAACTGAGAGAATGCTGCAAGCTCACGATACTGAGCAAGCTCTGTACGAATTGGAGAAGCAATCTTCTTCATAGCACCAATCTGTGCCGCACCACCAACTCGGGATACAGAAAGACCTGCATTAATCGCTGGTCTAAAACCTGCATTAAACATCTCTGTTTCAAGGTAAATCTGTCCATCTGTAATAGAAATTACGTTGGTTGGGATGTAAGCAGATACGTCACCTGCCTGAGTCTCAATAATTGGAAGTGCTGTTAAAGAACCTCCGCCTAACTCGTCATTTAATTTCGCTGCACGCTCAAGCAATCTAGAATGTAAGTAGAATACATCTCCAGGATAAGCCTCACGTCCAGGTGGTCTACGTAACAACAAGGAAAGTGTACGATAAGCAGTTGCATGCTTAGAAAGATCATCATAGATAACCAATACGTCCTTTCCTGCTTCCATCCACTCCTCACCAATGGCACAACCAGCGTATGGTGCAATATACTGAAGTGGAGCTAACTCAGAAGCGGTAGATGCAACAACGGTTGTATAATCCATAGCACCATATTCTGTCAAAGACTTCACAATATTTGCAACAGTAGAAGCCTTCTGTCCGATTGCAACATAGATACAGTACACACCCTGTCCCTTCTGGTTAATAATTGTATCGATTGCGATGGCTGTCTTACCTGTCTGACGGTCACCGATAATCAACTCTCTCTGTCCTCTACCAATTGGAACCATAGCGTCAATCGCTTTGATACCTGTCTGCAATGGTGTATCTACCGACTTACGGGAAATAACACCGGAAGCTACTCTCTCAATTGGTCTTGTTTTATCTGATTTAATTGGTCCCTTTCCATCAATTGGCTGACCTAATGCATTTACAACACGACCTAACATTCCGTCGCCAACCGGAACCTCAACCACACGACCCGTGGTTTTAACGGTATCTCCTTCGTTGATATTCTTGTTACTGCCTAACAATACAGCACCAACGTTATCTTCCTCTAGGTTCAGCACCATTCCATACACTTCCCCTGGGAATTCAAGAAGCTCACCCTGCATCGCTTTCTCCAAGCCATGTACACGGGCAATACCATCTGCTACCTGAATAACAGTACCAACTTCGGAGGTCTCTAATTCCTTAGAATAATTCTTAATCTGCTCTTTAATAACCGAACTAATCTCTTCTGGTCTTAAATTCATAGAAAATTAGCACCTTCTCTCTTCATCATATTCAAGCTCCTACAATTGTGAAGCTGACCTTGCCTACAGCAAGGATTTTGATAAATTCGCAATCTGTGTTTTCAAACTGCTGTCTACAACGGTATCCGCAACGCGAATTACTAATCCACCAATTAAATCTTTATCTACCTGATAGATTCCTTCAATCGTCTGATACTTGGTTGTCTCTATAAGCTTTTGCTCAATTTTTTCTTTCTGTCTGTCTGATAAGGCAATCGCTGAAGTAACATAGGCAACTCCAATACCCTTCTCTTCCTTGATTGCGGCAATTACATAGTCAAATACAGAAACAATATCTTTCTGATGACCTTTCGTAATCAGCATAATCATCAAACCGGTAATCTCATCGGAAATCTTTCCTTTGTATACGTTCTCGATTACCTTGACCTTCTCTTCTTTCTCGATATTTGGATGAAGCAAAAGCTTTGTCAAATCTTCGTTTTCAAGAAACGACTGCTTTACAAAAAGTACCTCTTCTAATGTGGTGTCTAATGTATTGTTCTCCACAGCCACTTCAAAAAGTGCACTTCCGTAAGTTTTACTTACTTGCTTAGCCATGTACTACCACCCATTTCTTTCAAAGTGTCTTCTATCAAAGCATCCTGTTTGCTCTCATCAATTTGCTGCTCAATAATCTTTGCAGCCATTGCAGTAGCCACTCGAACAATCTCCTTGCGCATCTCATCAGAAACCTTTGCCTTTTCTAACTCGATTTCCTGGTTTGCACGGTTCATGATTCTGGTTGCTTCTGCCTGAGCCTCTTCTATAATCTCAGCCTCGCGCTTTTGTGCTGTCTTGCGAGCCTTAGCCAAAATCTCTTCTCTCTCTTTGTCAATGGACTTCAACTTCTCATCATACTCAGCCTTAAGACTAGCTGCGTCTTCCTTGTCCTTTGTCGCAGATTCGATATCATTTTTGATCTTCTCTCTACGATTGTTCAAAACCTTCTGTACCGGCTCAAACAAAACGTTAGAAAGGAAGAAGAAGAGGATAAAAATTGCGACTCCCTGAATTAAGACGTCGTTGATTAACTGTGGTGACAAATCAAAAATATGTCCCTCAGTAAGCAGCATTGTCTGCGCAATCCCAAGTCCTGATAACATATTCATCAAGGGTTAATCCTCCTTTTCGTTATTCTAATTTCTTTTTCTATCATCAATTTTCAATAGAGTTTATAAAATTATAAGCTCAAGAACTTAGATAACATTGGGTTAGCGTACATTAATAACAATGCAATAACCAAACCATAAAGACCTGTTGTCTCCGCTACGGCCTGTCCAAGTAACATTGTAGACATGATGTCTCCCTTTGCACCTGGGTTACGTCCTACTGCAGCAGCACCCTGACCTGCAGCGTATCCCTGACCAACACCAGGACCAATACCTGCGATCATAGCTAAACCTGCACCAACTGCTGAACATGCTAAAATTAAACCTTCGTTTGTAATCTGTTCCATAATGAAAAACCTCCATAAAATGTTATATTATTTTTAGAAATCATTGTTTCTATTGGTAAAGAAAGTCTATTCTCTTTCTATTACGTTCTTTTGATTGTGTAACGCTTAATTATCACCAATCTTGTCTGTGACAAATACCATCGTTAACATAGCAAATACATAAGCCTGAATTGCTCCTGAGAATAAATCCAAGTACGCATGTAAAAATGCTGGTATACCAATCTTTGCCAAAAACGGCATTAATCCATACCATAACGACAACATAACCGTACCTGCCATAATGTTACCAAACAAACGCAATGACATGGAAATTGGTGTCGCAATTTCACCAATCAAGTTAATTGGAAACAAAAATGGTAACGGTTGGAACAACCCTGTTATGACACCTAACTTATTATACTTTACATTGTTATACTGAATCATAAACCATGTAATCATTGCTAGGCAAAAAGTGGTTCCAAAATCGGCTGTTGGTGGTCGTAACCCGAACAAACCTGAAATGTTTGAAAAAAGTACAAATATGAACAATGTACCCACATAATACATGTACTTTTTTCCATGCTTGCCCATAGCTGAACTTACAAAGCTTTCGAGAACTTCTACCACAAACTCTATCACATTCTGAAGCCCTGTCGGCACTTCCTGTGCATTTGCGAATTTCTTTCGTGCAACTAACGCAAATATCATGATTGTTGCAATAATAATTAGCATACACACATGTGATGTTGTGAGATATACTGTCGTTCCCATAAACTCATAGCCTAACAAATGGTGAATCGAAAAATCCACATCCCCATCTGCAGCTAACAGCATCGGCATCATTCCATAACCCATTCCTTCACCTTCCTTTCTGTAGTTTTATATCTAAATCCATCAACAGGAAATCAAACAGTCGATAATCCCTTCATAAAACCAACTCCTTGATTCCCCGTTGATAAATAAAGTTCTTCTCACAAGTTTCTCAAAACATAATGTGCTATAACAAAAGTAGTATCTACTTCTGCATTACATCTTCTATTCTGGAATCAACAGCCTCATTTATCACATCCTCATCCTTTGTAATGTAACTTTCTGGATATAGATGTCTTAGTATAACTGGGGTAACCAAAGCTCCAATCTTCAATCCAAGCAACCCTAGTAACACAGTGACAAAAGAGATGGACTCTATAACCATACCAATAGTAAGAACCGCCAACATAATTAACAAGCGAAAAAAGCTTTGTTTTTTTACATACTTTGATGCGGCGTCTTCCGGTAAATCTAAAGCATAATCTAAAGTATTGGCCATATGGTGAAAGAGACAGATTGCTGCTATCACACCCATTAATAATCCCAACGTGTAAGATAATATATTCCCAGAAAAGAAAATGCCAATGACTTCTATCAATACCGCATATATACCAATTCCAATATAAAAACCAGTCATTATTTCTTTCACTTGCCTCATCTATACACACCTCTGTCGCCTATATACTTATCACAAGTATTTTATTATCTTCCCCACTATCACATATTTATACTCTAATTTGTAGAAAAGACTTTAGAACAATCATATTGGTTTTATCAATTGCCACTTTACTCTTAACATACCTATACATATAAATAGGAAAACACAGCACATTTTATTATACTAAGTTTTCCTACAAAAGTCCATGAAAATAGTTGCTCTATTTCCTTTTTTTGTCATCAAACAAACTATCTTTTCCTAAGAACTTGCAAATGATATTGTAACAAGCCTTATATCCGCCAGCAACACCCAATATCAGGAAAAGAATAAACCAGTTTGTCCCAAAATAAGCATCGATTGCATAACCAATTGCTCCACACATCAAGATTGCACTCAGCATAGCTAACGCAAGCTGACTAACTAATGCCAACATCTTCATATTTTCCATCCTTTTCAAATCAATCTATCCTATATCCTTGCACATTCATCCCATTCGATTCTAAATCAGAAAAGGAATAGGGCTGTCATTTGCACAACAACCCTACATCACTACTCCTCTATCATATCAATTCTTCTAATATGACGCTCATCATTTGAAAATGGAGTATCTAAAAAAATATCCACAATCCGAAGTGCAAGTCCCGGTCCGATTACTCTTGCGCCCATTGCAAGCATATTGGCATCATTATGCTCTCTTGTTGCTTGCGCGCTAAAACAATCATGACAAAGTGCAGCACGAATTCCTTTCACTTTATTTGCTGCAATCGAAATACCAATTCCTGTTCCACAAATAAGGATTCCCTTGTCACACTCGCCACTTGCCACAGCACCTGCAGCCAGTTTTGCATACTCCGGATAATCTACAGACTCCTCTGATGAACAGCCAAAATCCATATACTCAAGACCTCTTTGTTCTAAGTGCTTCTTTACTTCCTGCATCATAGCAAATCCGCCATGGTCACATCCTAACGCTATCATACTATTCTCCTTTTCCTCTTATGATAAATTATATGATTCATTCTCACATCTTGATATCTTACATTCGCAAGCTCCATTATATATCATTTTCGGTAGAGATTCTATATATTTCTACATATCATTCTCGTTCCCACTCAAATACCTTCATCAACATCCTTACTTTTGCTCGAATTGCAGTTACACCTATTTACATAAATAATTTCTTATAAATGATGTCTATTACACACGAATCACTCGATGTCCCGCTGCTTTCAACAATCGATTCATAATTGCATCCGATAATTCTTCTCCACGAAAGCTTTCCGCATAAATGAAGTCTACATCTGCCGCATCAAACTCACGTAAAGCTGCGTATAACCCTGCAGCCACCGTTTGCTGTCCCTTTCGGTCACCTACACTAATCAAAACATCTGAATAGCCGTCATAGTAAGCGCTAGTCTCCTTTGATGACATGATTCCAACTTTAAAACCTTCCTTCTGCTTCTCTCTTGCCAGCTTCTGAATAGTTGTAATCACCTGCTTATCCACCACCATCATTGTTTGTTCTGACATACTGTTACTCTCTACCAGTGTCATTTCACCCTTTGGTGCATAATGTGTATACTTCATACCCGGTGCCTTTGGCCGAAGCCCCTCCACTTGGGTTTCCAAGGTTGGATCTATAGCAACCTCTCCTATAATTTGTGAGAGCTGTTGTCTGGTAATAAAGCCCGGTCGCAAAATCATAGGCACTTCGCCACTGACATCAATAATCGTAGATTCGATTCCAATTCCCACAGCGCCTCCGTCAACAATATACTCAATCTTCCCTTTCATATCTTCTACCACATGCGACGCCTTTGTAGGAGAAGGTCTGCCCGAAGTATTGGCACTTGGTGCTGCCACATAAACGCCTGATTGACGAATTAGCTCCAAAGCGGCGGGGTGCGAAGGCATACGTATCGCCACTGTGGCCAATCCACCTGTAGTCCCCGTCGGCACAATATCTTTCTTTGGCAAAATAATTGTAAGAGGACCTGGCCAAAAAGCTTGTGCCAACATCCTTGCCCGTTCATTTACATAGGCAATCTTCTCCATGTCCTCAACATTCGCAATATGTACAATAAGCGGATTATCAGACGGTCTGCCCTTGGCTTCGTAAATTCTTTTCGCAGCAGTTTCATTAAGCGCATCAGCACCTAATCCGTACACTGTTTCTGTAGGAAACGCAACCAACCCACCTTGTTTCAAACACTCTGCTGGTTTTCCTAAAGCCTCTGTCATGGATATACAATCCGTTTCATCTAGCTTTGAAACATCAATGACTATAGTGTCCTTTTCCATATTCTGTTCTGCTTCATATATCGTTTCTCTCATCTGCATACCATTCCTCTGTATCAAAATCGATCCCTTTTCAGCGATTAAGCATCCATTTCTCAATGAATGCTTAACCGACATATTATCTATTTACTTAACAGTAACCTTCTTTACAGAAGTATAGCTTCCATACAACTTCTTTTTACCTTGAGTAATGTATGGTCGCACCTTCACATAATAGGTTCCCTTTTTCATCTTCTTTGTATACTTCGTTGTACTTCCTGACTTCACAGTTGCAAGTGTCTTATACGATCCGTCCTTGCTCTTGGAGTAAGAAATGGCATAACCAGATGCACCATTGCTCTTCTTCCATGTAAGGGTCATTTTCTTCTTAGAACTCTTAACCTTTAAGCTCTTTACTTTTGCTGGACCAACTGTCACCTTACAGGTTAATGTCTTCGTTTTACTTCCACCAACAAACTTTGCTTTGATTGTAGTTGTTCCATAAGCTTTTGCCTTAATCTTACCACTAGAAGAGATTGTCGCCACCTTCTTGTTTGAAGATGTCCATGTTACCTTTCTCTTGATTGAACCTGGTGTAATCTTTAATGATAATTTTTGAGAACTTCCCTTTGAAATAGAAGCACTCTTGCTGCTCAACTTGTAGGATGTCTTCTGTGCAGTGTTATTGGTATAGGCTTTAATACGAAGATTGAAAATATATGGATCTTTTCCATAATAGCCCATTTGATTCACATTACCACAATCATACCATTTTCCACTTAATTTGATATATCCAACCTTTTTATCGATATCTGCATCAAAGTTAAAATAGTTATTGCGATAATCCTTGTCAACTCCTACACCAATTCTA
>JAGAQX010000059.1 GCA_017622535.1 Lachnospiraceae bacterium
CTCCTACATTACTACAATGATTCAAGCTATATTCAATATAATCCTTCACTTCCTGCTGTGAATTAAATAATACTGGCATATTAGAGAATAAAGCCGCCATAACTGCACGGTTCACTTCCTTTGGATGATTAGCAAAAAAATCAGATAGTAATCCAACCAATTCATCTCGTTTTGCCGTAATATACTCAGCATCTGCTGTTTCAGCAACCAGGTTATCATCCTTCTCTAAATCAATAAACAAGCTATTTGACATCAATTTTGAAATTATCAATAAGCTATTAAAAATCTTCTCTGTCATAATCCAAGAAATGGTGTCCTTATGTTCAGTCATAACTTCTAACAATATACTTTCATATTGCATAATATCTTCACCAAGCTCTTCCTGAACACCTTCTATCTGCACGAATCCTTCATCTACCATCTCCGGAATATCACCTTCTGATATAAATGCATCATGCAATCCCTTTAACATATCTGCGCACACAGAGGTTACTCCATCTTCATTTTTCTCATAAGGCATCGCCAAGAGTGCAGCATATAAATCATTAATAATTTCCATTACAAGCAGATAATTACTAACAAGCTCTGTCAAAAAGTCTGTTGTAATTGAAAACTGTTCCATTACAGCATTATAGGCAGTTAAATCCATAGATTTGAACTCTGTTTCCTGCAATACCTTAATTAAACCGACAATTGCAGGATAAGCCTCCTCAAAACCATCTGGCAGTTCCAACAAAGCAGTCGATTTTAGCATCGTTACAAAATCATCTACCGAAGTTTTATCGGAACCATTATATATATTTAACGTATCTGTCAGATAATCAAAGAACCGATTTTTTGTCATACGAATCGGCAACTGTCCTGTGACCATTTGTATCTTACTGTTCACAACCATCTTATCATTATCATTGAATAGATATTGGAATACCTTAGCAGCAAGCTCTGTTTCCTCCACTGGATATTCTTCTCCAGTCACGGTATATTCAATACGGTTTAACACATACTCATAAATCTGCAATGCATCTGTATATGCAGTGAGAATCGTCATCTTCTTCGTCATTTCATCACGCATATTATGAATTGCTGCTACGATATCCTCATAATCATCTGGTAATTTCTTCGCAATAATTGTCTGAAACATCATCGTATGTAGCTTGTCAACTGTTGTCGATAAATATTCATCCTTGGTAATGCCATTTGTTTCATCCTGAATCTCTTTAATTGTGTAATAGTTAAGCACTAAATGAATCAAGCTATACTCATATGTTGCATTAATATATGCATTAGCATACGCAGGAAGATTCATCTCTAAATCATTCCCTTGTAGTATATCTCTCATAATCTTCTTGTTTTCTTTCTTCATGCTGTTGTTCCTCTTTTATCTGTATCATTTTGAAGTTCTGCTTAGTTGCAGTATATATATTATCTATAGCATCTACTCATTCTCAATACTAGTATCATTTATAACAATCATTTCTTATGCTCATGCGTAAATAAATGATTTGAACAATATTCATAATTACCATTACAGCGTGAACAATAACGAAACTCTAAATCCGGATTATCCTCCTCCGTCTGTCCACAAATTGCACATTTGTGTCTGGTTAAAATTTGTGTTTGACGTACTTCTCTCTTGTAGGTTTTCTTACGTTTTCTATGTGCTGCACTTACTCTCGATTTACCTTTTAATAAGAAATAAAATACAATAAAATTAAGCACAGACATGATAACTGTGACAACACCTGGATAATAACCCATGCTACCATACATAAGAACTGCATAAATCAAATAGGCAATATCCAAATACCCAAGCCACTTCACGCGAATCGGAATAATGAAATATAGCAATACCTGCATATCCGGAAACATAAACGCATATGCCAAAAACATACTCATACACAAATAATAAGTCGATGTATCTGAATAAGCAGCATATAAACTAGCATACTCACCTAACCCCATAAGCTTCATTACAAGATAGGTTCCTACTACACCAATATCTGTAAAAACAATTCCGGATAAAATGTATAAAGTATAGCGAAAATCACCCCATGCATTTTCCAGAGTTCGTCCCACATGATAATAGAACATTAATGTAATAATTACTAAAATACTAGCTCCACCCGGGGGCATTAACACCCAACTAAGCAAACGCCAAATCTGTCCCTGCATCACCAATTCCGGATTCAAATTAATATAATATATAATATCACCTTGCATCATTTGCATAATATATCCAAGTGCAAAGCATATAATCAGCATAATTGTTAAATTCGGAATAGCAAACTTACCATACTTGCGTTCCAATTTTGTCAAATAATCCATTACCCATCATCCTCTTCTAAATTATTAAGCTTGTCTTATTCATATCATAAATTATTATGTAATATGTCACTATGTATTCTTATATGTATGCTACTTCACTGAAGAAAATAATTCCTCATCGGTATCCACTGTTTTTCAATTCATACCCCTTCAGTGAAGTAATTCTTATTCCATGATAATCTGTATCAAATCAGGGAACTTAATTCATATCGTCAAATGCATCATCAACATTGTCTCTGTCATCATATGCATCATCCATATCATCGTATACATCATCGATATCATTCATATCATCATACATTCTACGATTCTCATATACATCAGATCTTGGCTGTATCAACGGCAACGTAATAATCAAGCCTTCAGGCAATTCTACATCCATAAGCATCGGATTCCACTTTACCAACGTATCAAAATCAACATCTAACGCTTTCAACACCTGTTGAATCGTATCTCCAGAATTAACCACATAGGTTCGTTCTGGTTTTGCTGGTGCAGTTGGAATGCATATCTCATCCCCTATCTGTAAATTATATACATTTACATAGGGATTTAATCGCATAATATCAAATAATTTCACATCATACTGTCGTGCTAACTTATATAATGTATCTCCAGACTTCACAACATGCACATATCCTCGGCACACTGGTGTTGGTCTTCTCTTGCTGTCATCAAATTGGGGCATAACCATAACAATATAACCTTATTTTTTTATTATTATATTCCCCATTAACACAATCGGTTCCATTCGTTTTCAAATAAGGTTTTTGCACATTATTCTTGCTGTGCTTGTGTAGAAGCATCCTCATTGGATGTCTCAGCAGAATCCTCTTCCTCCGAAACCTGCTCTGTAGATGCATCGCCCTCATTCTTGTGAAGCTTCTTCGGTGATAAAACAACCTCAAAAGTATCTCCCTTAAATTCATCTTCATAATACTCTGAATATCTTAGCGTATATGTCTCAACATCCTTTACCACATATACAATTGACTTTGTGACAGTCTCCTCTTCTTTCAGAGTAAAAATGTTATCCATAAAACTGTCCTGATTCAAATTAGCCCTGCCATATCCTATTAGAATTTCTTCTGATTCATTGCCCTCAAAATCTAAAACAAAATCAGTAAGACTCATTGAAATAGCTTCATCATAGGTATTTTCAAGAGTAAGGGTAACCACGAAATAAGTATTTCCCTCTTCTGCCTGATACAAGCCATCATTAAATTGATACGTATCATATTTCTCTACACCTTCAACTGTCATGTCAAAAAATGCCGTCTCCAGCTTCTCGCCTATTTCACCATGGATCAAACCGCCATAGCTTCTTCCATCATCCGATATTTTTGACCCATTCTTATCTGTACCGCAAGCTGCAAGTCCACAACCTAAAATACACAACCAAAACAGGAGCATCATTCGTTTCATGCTAATTATTGATTTCAACATATTCATCTCCAACTAAATACTGTATCATTCCTGGTCCTAAATTATCTGTTGGTCTTGCAATAAAACCATGTTTTTCATAAAATTGCTCTCTTCCCTTTGCACACATCAAACACAACATCATTCTTGAAGCAGGATCACTCAACTCTTTCACATAATCAATTAAATGTTGTAAAATCATCGAACCTACACCGTTACTTTGGTATTCCGGTATCACAATTAAATCCTGAATATAGCAAATAACTGCTCCATCACCCACAATTCTTCCCATTCCGATCAAACGGTCATCCTCGTAGGCGCCAAGCACGCAAATACTATGCTCCAACGCTTTTGTTGCCTGTTTCTCCTGTAATGCAATCCAACCAACCTTTGCACGGATTTCTAAATAATCCTGTACATTAATTGTATTCATCTTAATCGTTATCATTATTATAATCTCACTGGCACATCTTTATCCCTAAGATATTGCTTTAAATCAACAATCTCTAATTCTTTATAATGAAATAAAGAAGCGGCTAAAGCTGCATCCGCTTTCCCCTCAGTTAATGCATCGTAAAAATGTTCCTTTGTTCCAGCACCGCCAGAAGCAATCACTGGAATATTAACATTTTCACTAATCATTCTTGTAAGCTCAATGTCATATCCTGCCTTGGTACCGTCACAATCCATACTGGTGAGTAAAATTTCACCTGCCCCCATCTTCTCTGCTTTGATTGCCCATTCAACAGCATCCAGGCCAACATCGACACGTCCACCATTCTTATAGACATTCCAACCAGAACCATCTGCTCTTCTTTTTGCATCAATAGCCACTACCACGCATTGACTACCAAATTTGTCAGCAGCATCACTGATCAATTCTGGTGTATTAATTGCAGACGAATTAATTGATATCTTATCTGCCCCTTCGCGTAAAATCACTTTAAAATCTTCCACTGTACGAATTCCACCACCGACAGTAAATGGAATAAAAACCGTTTCCGCAACACGACGAACCATGTCAATCACAATATTTCTAGCATCCGATGATGCAGTAATATCCAAAAAAACAAGTTCATCAGCACCTGCTTTATCATACGCCTTTGCAACCTCTACCGGATCACCAGCGTCTCTTAAATTCACAAAATTAATTCCTTTTACAACTCGTCCACCTGTTACATCCAAACATGGAATAATTCTTTTTGTATGCATATTAACAGCCCTCCTTCATAGGAGTTGGTAAAGAAACAAAGTTCTCCAATATCTTGAGTCCAACCGTACTACTTTTTTCTGGATGGAACTGACAAGCAAAAATATTGTCCTTTTCTACACTTGCATGAATCAGAGTAGAATAATATGTAGTTGCAGCTACCTCTTCTTCATTTGTTGCTTTTAAATAATATGAATGAACAAAATAAACATATGGATTATCTGGAATGCCTTGAAATAAGGTTGCATCTTTTTTAACCTCTAAAGAATTCCATCCCATATGCGGAATCTTAAGTCCAGGTGCATCTGGAATACGATTAATCGTTCCCTTTAACAATCCTAACCCCGTCACACCCGGAGTCTCATCGCTACTTTCGTACAATAATTGCAGCCCCAGACAAATCCCTAAAAAAGGAACCTTCTTATCTACCACATCATATATCACTTGGTCTAAATGATAATCCTTTAATTTTCCCATAGCATCCCCAAAGCTGCCAACACCAGGTAGTATCACTTTATCGCTCGCCATAATCTCGTCTCGATCACGGGTAATTCTCGCTTCTTGTCCCAGATAGGCCAACGCTTTCTCAACACTCTTAATATTACCTGCATCATAATCAAGTATTGCTATCATTCTTCCACTTCCTCTTTCTCTTTTTCCGGTAAAATGGCATCCTCAGAGTCCATCTCTGTATTCGAAGCTTCTTCACCAGTCATATCTTCTGACATATCATTCAACCCTGGTATTGGCGACTCGCCTACAACACTTTGAATATATTGAACATAATCATAATTCGGTAGCTGGTTAATCTCTATCGCCTGTTCCACTGTGATACCATATTGTTCATTCAACACTGTCTTAATTTGATTAAAGGAATAATCCAAATCACTTGTTATTCCTAATTCCTTTGCTTCTTCAAAATGCTCATAATACTTATTCACACCACGAAGAAGTGAATCCAACGCTTTCTCTGGACGTCCCAGTTCAACATTGTTGAGATACGACTCATATAATCGCTCTACATACATAACTGTATAAATGCGATCCTTTAAATCTTCATCCTTTTCCTTTACCTCAACACCAACAATCTCATCATATGCTTTTCGATATTTCTGATTAGCAAAATAATTGGTAGCACGCTCAATAGCTTGAGAATAATTAAAGTTATTCGAAGCTAAAAAGAACAAAAAGGTACCACCTAAGAATAGTGTAAAAATGAAAAATACCATCGGTTTATTCAGCTTCTTTTCTGGCTCAGCATCTGCTAACTCTTGGGCACGTAATCTGGCTTTCTTTTGTGCCTTCAGTATTTTCTTTTCTTTGTCAGCCTTTTTCTTCTGATTATTTTTAACCGTTTTCTCTTCTTTAGCAGCCTTAGCCTTTTCTTCTTTGGCTTTCTTGTTAGCTGCCTTCTTTGCTTTCTTGGCTGCTTTCTTGGCTTCTATCTCAGCAATTTCTTCTTCCGAAATAATATCGTCTTCATCCGGTTCACCAAACAATACCTCCATGAATTTCTGCTTCTTGCTTGGTTTCGTTGATGGTAATTCTTCAATATCATCCAAATCGATTAAAGTTTCATTGTTCTTTGGTGCTGATTTTAGTTCTGATTCTTCAACTTCGTTTACTGTTGATGCCGACGAAAAATCATCCAAATCCAATAGAGATAATAGATCATCTAAATCATCATTCTCTGCATCCGTCAATTGACTCACTGCCTCCTCTTTCGGTTCCGCGGTTTCTTCAAAACCACCAAACTCTTCTAAGGCCTGTAGTAAATCTAATTCCTCTTCTGATGAATCATCATTCTTATCAGCGGAAAGCTGTTCGGATTTTTCCGATGCAGCATCTGCCTGTGGAGCCTCAGGTATATCAGTCGTCTGCGAACCATCTACATCGTCCAACAAGCTATCCAAAAATGAATCCGCATCAAAAGAATCTTCATTCAAATCTGCTTTTGAGAAAGATTCTTTCTCATTGAATTCCTCATTAAAATCATTCTCTGAATAATTACTAACAGAATCTAATGTAGATTTAGATTCTTCATTCTCTTGTGAACTTGCCGTATTTGAATCAAATAGATTTCTAATATCAAAATCATCTTCAAAATCTTTCAAAAGATCATCTAAATCATCTGCTTCAACGCCATCCAACTTCGTCACATCAAGTGCATCAAAATCAATATCAGAAAAATCTAAATCACCAATGTCTAAGTCAGCCAGATTATCTAAATGGTCTAACTCATCCATCTGTTCTTCCGAAAATTTCAAATCTTGATCTGTCTGAATATCACTAATATCCGATTCCAAATCCAAATTGAAAAGATCCTCATCCGATACAACTAATTGCTCCTGGTACTGTCGTTTTTCCTTTTGAATCTGGTTATCTAATTCCTCTTCAATTTTATGGTCAATCTCTTTGTCTAATGAAACCTCATTCAAAAGACTATCAAGATAATTCTCATCCATATAGACACCTCTTATTATCAATTCTATACACTAAAAAACAAACATAGTTATTGTATCATACCTTTCACATTTTAACAAGAAACATCACTCATCTCTTATATTATTTTCACATTGTTCTTGCGTAAACACTTGCTTTTTAAAAACTTTTATTATATAGTGTACGTAATGACTTTTACAAAGGAGGTTATGTTATGAAGTCTACATTATATGTTGAATATCAAGAAAAGCAGTTAGAAGAAAAGGATTTAGTTGCAAAGGCTAAGAAAGTATGGACTGCAACAGGCAAGAAGGCATCTGAATTGACATCTCTTCAGTTATACGTTAAACCAGAAGAAAATATGGTATACTGTGTATTTAATGATGATGTAACAGGTGAATTTACATTAGACTAATTTTAGTTTGATATTTTTTATCGTATAACAAAAGGTGGTGAATATTACATTCACCACCTTTTGTTATATTATACTAACCTAAAGTTACAATTAAATTATCAATACACTGAACAAGTTGTCCAATCTCAGGCTTTGATATCTGCGCATCTGCACCTAAACGCTCACCCTTACGCTTCATATCTTCATTAATCAAAGATGAAAATACAATAATCGGAAGATGCTTCAATGCTTCATCACTACGAATCAGTCGAATCAATCGGTGTCCATCCATCTGTGGCATCTCGATATCTGTAATTACACATCTCGCACCATAATCTACACCATTATTCTTCTTAAGTTCTTGAAGCTTATCCCAAGCCTCTTGTCCATTCGCATAGATATGTAAATTGTTATATCCTGCCTGTGTCAATGCATCTGTAACAAGCTTCTGTAGCATTGGCGAATCCTCTGCTAAAATAATAGGAATATTGTTACGTTCTCTTTCACCTAATGCTTTTATCTGTGACATCTTGATACTAGTTTCAGGACAAATCTCTTCGACAATTCTCTCAAAGTCTAAAACAATAATTAACGATTCTAACTTCTTGATAATACCCGTTGCGATACCAACACCTGGCGCATTCACTGTAGAATCTGGTTTAACAATATCCTGCCACGATACACGATGAATACCTAAAACCTGATCAACATCAAAGGCAATATTCAAATTATTAAAGTTTGTAACAATCAGCATATCATTCCGACGATCCACCTTCTCTGGAAAATTCAATGCTTTTACCAAATTGATTACAGTAATAATTGTATCTCTTGGCATAAAGATTCCCTCAATACATGGATGTGAATTTGGGATCGGTGTAATATCAGTCATTGTAAGAATTTCCCTTACCTTTGCAACATTAATACCATAATGATTACCGGCAATTGTAAATTCCAATACCTCTAATTCATTTGTTCCACTTTCAAGTAAAATATTTGTATCCATAAACAAGCCCCCCTTATTGTAAAATCTTAATCACATTGTCTACATTATTGTATGTAACATGCAAATCCATTGTCTGTAGCTCCTGTTGCATTCCGTCTGAAACCTGAAAAACAAGCACCGCTTCCTGTGATGCATTCGGTTCAACATTCGTCTCTAATGTTCCTAAATCATCCATCAGAATTGTTAACATAGGTTTTGCTGCTTTGGAACCATTACACACAATACGATAATCCAATTCTGAATCAATCAATGAGATTGGTAACAACGAATCTGTCTTATTCACAACATCAAACTGTAAAACCAACAACTGATAGCCTTCAGAAGCTTCTAAATATATAAATTCTCCTTGTGCATCTGTTGCAGGATATTTATCTACAATCGAATACTGTTTAAATGTTATATCAGCGCCTTCAATACCGACAATACGCGCTATATTACTCTCTGTACCAACAGCCACCTCACCATCACTTGTCACTACATCATCCTCGGAATCATCTGCTGAAGTAGCATTCTCCTTTTCTGTTGAAGACTCTGTTGTTGAAGCTTCTGTAGCAACTGTCTCTGTCGTAGCCTCTGTTACAGTAGCAACCTCCGTAACAGTCTCACCATTAATAAATTTCTCTAACTCTTCCGATGACAATTCTTCCGCTTTCTGATACCCATCATCCAAACGATCTTCGTAATTGATATCATATTTCAAAAGTAATTCAGCTGCATATTCTGCAATTAATTGTGTTTCTTCATCAGTCAAATCCACTACTTTCTCGCATCCAACTAAAAATATTGTACAAAAGCTAAACACGAACAGTAGCAACTTCTTTTTTATCATGTCTATCCCTCTATTATTTCATAACAATATACTATAGACATTCTATCATGAACTAACACTTTCTTCAAGAATTTTCATCATGTATATGTTGTTTTGATAATTCCAAATCGAAATAGAAAACTACGCCATTTTCCGCATTATAAGCACCATATTCTCTTCCGTGAAGTCTCATAGTAGCTGCCACAATAGAAAGCCCTACTCCACTACCGCCATATTCTCTGGTACGAGCTTTGTCCACTTTGTAAAACTTAATCCAGATTTTGTCCAATTCATCCTCTGGTATCCTTTCACCTTCGTTGTATACATAAAGTCGAAGAACACTATCTCTTTGCTCAGCATTTACACGGATATCTGACTTTTCCTTCGCATAATGTATCGCATTACTCAAGTAATTCCGGTAAACCTCTTCAATCATAAATTCATCCGCCCATACATAAATTGGATGTTCAAACATAAACTGGATATTGATTTGCTTTTGTTGAAGTAAAATCTCTGCGGATGCATTGACATTATTCATTAATTCAACAATATTAAATCGCTCAAAGCTAATCTTGTTCTGACCAAACTCTAGCTCATTTAAGGTCATTAACTTTTTGACAAGAATATTCATTCGTTCTGCTTCATCCATAATCACTTCACAATAGAAATCTTTACTATCCGGATCATCTGAAATATTCTCTTTCAATCCTTCTGCATAGCCCTGAATCAATGCAATCGGAGTCTTCAATTCATGAGATACATGTGAAAGGAATTCTTTCCGCATTTCGTCTATCTGTGTCTTCTCGTCAATATCTTGCTGCAACTTTGCATTTGCTGTTTTTAACTCTGAAATAGTTGCCTCTAATTCCTTTGACATAGAATTGATACTATTCCCCAATTCTCCAATTTCATCCTTGGAACGACTATCCACCTTGACATCAAAATCTAACTGCGCCATTCTCTTAGCAACAATTGCCATTTGATGAATCGGTCTAACATAGGAATCACTTGCAAAAAACATAGCCATACAACCCACCAAAATTGCTGCTGCGCCAACATACAAATACAACTTCATTGTAGTTGCGACACTAGCGTTAAAACGAACCACCGAAGAACGAAGCGCTATCAAGCTTCCATCATCTAACATCCCTACTAAATCAAAGAAATTAGAATCTAGCTTTTTATCATAATTTTGATTAAAAATCCAAAAACCTTGTCCTGTATCAAAAAATTCATTCTCCAAATTACGCTCATTTTGCCCCTCTAACAAAACAGCAATGGATTGCATACTTTCCCACATTTCACTTTCTTCATTAATATTGCTGTAAATCGTATTGTCTTTACGTAACACAAATATATTAATCTCACCATTCGCAGCTAGCTTAGACAAGTGTTCTGAAATTTCCTCATCCGACAATCCTGCACGCGAAAAAACCATGTTGACATCTTCATACATGGTAATCATTCGATATTTTAATTCACTCAAAAAAAATCCTTTTACACAAAATTGCGTAATCAAAATAGAACTAGCAATCGTCAAGGTCATTATGACCATTAAAAACATTGTTAACTTAAACCGTAAAGAATATTTCATTCGTGTTAGCATGATTAGTCCTCTTCTACATTAAACTTATATCCCATTCCCCAAATGGTTTTAATATAATCACCACAATCACCTAATTTACTACGTAGCTTCTTGACATGGGTATCAATTGTTCTTGCATCACCAAAATAATCATAATTCCATACATGATTTAAGATCTTCTCTCGCGACAAGGCGACACCTTGATTTACCACAAAATAATTCAATAATTCAAATTCCTTATAACTTAACTCGACATTCTGTCCCTTCACCTTCACTGTATGAGCTGCGATATTCAATTCAATATCACCAGCTATCAACATTTCTTCTTGCAAAGTATTCGATGTACGTCTTAAAATTGCTTCTACTCTTGCAACTAAAATCTTAGGACTAAAAGGTTTTGATATATATTCATCCACTCCGAGTTCAAATCCCATCAATTCATCTCGTTCATCTGATTTTGCCGTCAACATAATAATCGGAACCTGTGATAGCGCTCTAATCTCTTTGCAAACCTGCCATCCATCCATTTTAGGCATCATTACATCTAAAATAATAAGAGAAATATCCTTGTCCTCCACAAATCGGTCTACCGCTTCTTCTCCATCAGCTGCTTCTATCACCGTATATCCTTGTTTCACTAAAAAATCCTTTACCAGTTTACGCATACGGCTTTCATCATCAACCACTAAAATCTTAATTGAATTCATTTCAAACCTCCTTATATCTTAGAACAAAGCATTCTTGTTATATTCGATAAGCATTCGTTAATATATCCTATATCATAAAAAAGAGACAGGTACAAACGCTGTCTCTTGCTCATCACATTCATTACCTCTTTATATTATAACCTCAAAATATGAACGAAGTGTGACTTATTGTTCTGAATTCATATCTAATTGCTCTTCTTTTTCCTTCACTGCGGCTTCCCGACGCTCTAAATCCTCTTGCCAAGCAGAATACTTATTTAAAATCTTATTCTCTGTGTTAATATAACCAACATTTGGATTCACCGCCGCTATAATAAACATCCCAACAATAATGAATATCAATGCTATTATTGTAATTGTCATTCTTGTCTTGATCATCATTAAATGTTGAATCTTTGTCTCCATTTTTCCTTGATTGAGCTGTGCAACCTTATCATATTCCATTCGCTTAGGCAATTGAATATTCGGAAGTTCCTGTTCTCTATATCCATAGGTCTCCATTAACCTATGGCGCAGTTCATACAGAAAACTATATCCAACCATTGTATTAAACATATTTCTTTCCATCAACTTGCAATATAACTCATACTGTGTTTTTCCATCTGCACCACGCATTCGATTGCGAATTGCATCAATATTCACTTGTTCCTTCTGCGCAATCTGTGCTTCCTTATAACTCGGAAAAACAAAGCCTTCCACAAGTAATGATTCTTTATCCATAATTCTGCCTCTTTCATAATTAGATATAAAAAAACAAGCCAAATCACTCCTACTAAAAGTGTTTAGAAAGTGTTTAGTAGACATAATATAGCTTGTTTCTTCCTTAAATTGTCAAGTTCCATAAAAATGGAGCTGAGGGGAATCGAACCCCTGTCCGAAGACTCTTCCATTACGGCATCTCCCATTACAGTCGCTTTTTTAACATTCCCTCAGATTCTCGCCAAACGACAGGCTAAAACCCTCAGTAGCTTCATAAGTCTTTTACTGTGTCAAAGCTTTCACAGCAAAGTGCCCCACTGTTTTGATGCCTTATCCTAAGCCATGGGTGAACTTAGGTAAGACAGCTGCCACTAGGCAGCGTACGCTAACTTGTTGTCTGCGTTTATATTTAATTCCAAGTTTTTAGATGGTCCTGGTCCATCAATGGCTTCCATAACTTCTAAATCCCCGTCGAAACCAGTACAACCCCTGGTTTATTAATCAGATTTCTCTGATTAGAAAAAGACTAGGTCTTTATTCTTCTGTTAAATCTTCTACATCTACTGACTCAAGTTCAGCACCAAGCGCATCTTCAACGGCTTGCTCAACCTCATCTTCTGCTTCAGTTGTTTCTGCCGCTTCTGTAGTAGTACCAAAGCTTTCCAACTCTGCAGAGTAATTATCGTCAATATAAGTTGTAATAAATGCACCTAAAGAAGAGTCACCTACAAACTTTGGTATACTTTTGTAAATGCTAATTCCTACAGGTACTCCAACAAATGCACCAATCGCTAATGCTACAACGATACATATCACTGCTGTCTTAATCTTACGCTTCTTCTCTATCTCCTTACGATGAACTTTTTCGTACTTTCTCTTGTCAACCTTTGCCTGGCTCATAGCTTCCTCCTATGTTGTATCCTTCATATTAAACAGATAATTATTATTCTGCTTCATGTCCACATATAATCATATCACATCTCACTCAAAAATAAAATGAATTTTTGGTGAACTCATATTAGAAGTAAATCATCCGAGATTACGAATCTTAAATTCCTTCTCCGCTTCTCTCTTCATATCCTTCTTTGCAATATCATTACGCTTATCATAAAGCTTTTTACCTCTTGCAAGACCTATTTCAATCTTTACCAAGCTGTCCTTAAAATATACACGTAACGGAACGATTGTATATCCCTTTTGCTTTGACTGACCTATAATCTTATTAATTTCATATTTGTGAAGCAATAGCTTCCTAGGTCTTAACGGATCCTTGTTAAATATATTGCCCTTTTCATATGGGGAAATATGCATCTGACGAACAAATACTTCTCCATTATCGACAGAAACAAAGGCTTCCTTGATGCTACAATGTCCTAAACGTAAAGATTTTACTTCTGTACCATGTAACTCAATACCAGCCTCAAACTTCTCATCAATGAAATAATCAAAATATGCCTTTTTGTTATTCGCTATTAATCTTTCTCCTTTTTGTTTCGGCATACCATCCCTCTTTTCTAACACCTTCTTATCAAAATTGATAATGACAAGAATATCCTTATGAATTATAAAACCAATTCTATCGAAAATCAACTATTAGTATTTGTATCATATAATCCCTAATCGGTCAATAAACCACAAATTCAATTATAATTCTAACAAACTACCGATTTGTATAACGATTAATCAGCTCATTTTCATCATAATCTACGTCTACTAGCTCACTCTCAACCAACTCAAAATCAATTGTTCTCAGAAGCTTATCTACATGTACTGCCTTTACCATCACTCGCTGTCCCATAGTAAATGTTTTCCCTGTATCCTTGCCAACAATTGCCATCGTTGTTTCATCATAAAGGTAAAAATCATCCGGTATACTCGCTATTCGTACCATACCTTCAATCGTATTCGGCAATTCTACATAAACACCATAGCCAGTAACACCTGACACAATACCCTCAAACACCTCACCGATACGTTTACTCATATATTGCACCTTTTTCAGCTTCTCAACTTCTCGCTCCGCTTCCTGTGCTCTTCTCTCATTTTGTGAATTCGCCTCTGCCACCTGCGGTAGTATTCCAGCATAGTGCGAAAGTCGCTTTCCATTTAATCCACCATGCAAGTTTTCTTTTATAATTCTATGAATTTGTAAATCCGGATATCGTCGAATTGGTGAAGTAAAATGACAATAATACTTCGTTGCAAGACCAAAATGACCGTTACACTCTGTAGAATATCTAGCCTGCTGCATTGAACGCAAGGTCATTCGACTGATAAAACCTTCCTCCGGTGTCCCTGCGATTCTTTGTAACAGCTTTTGAAATTCCTTCGGATGAATATTATCACCAGTTGCCTTAAAGAAATACCCAAATCCTGCAATCAAGCTGCTTAAGCGCTCAATTTTCTCACTATCCGGTGCACCGTGGACACGATATTCAAAAGGAACATCCTGCCAATAGTAATCCTCTGCAATTGTTTCATTTGCCATCAGCATAAAATCCTCGATAATTTTATGTGCTGCATTTCGATCATACGGGCCAATCTCCACTGGTTCTCCTTCCACAGTCAAAATAATTTTCGACTCTGGAAAATCAAAATCAATAGAGCCTCTGTTCATACGTTTTTCTCTCAAAATATTAGAAAGTTCCTGCATATCAACGAAGTAATCCATATAATCCTTGTATTCTTCTAAAATCTCTTCACCAGAAATTTCTCTACCATCATTTAAACACAAGGAAATATCATGAATATCATTTGAAACCGACTCCTGTGTATTGACATTTATTCCTTTACCATAATCCACACCATCATAAATAGTTTGCGTTTGAATAGCATTTGCCTTCAAAATCGCATTTACCTGATTATAGCTCATCCTACGGTCCACATGAATTAATGTCTCAGCAATCTTGTGTCCAACCACTTTACCTGTAAAATCAATGTCCATAATACAAGAAAGCGCCAAGCGATCCTCACCTGCATTTAAAGAACAAATTCCATTGGATAATTTATGTGGCAACATCGGAATAACGCGATCAACTAAATACACGCTTGTACCTCTTTTCAATGCCTCTTTATCCAAGACTGAATATTCTCTTACATAATGCGTTACATCTGCAATGTGAACTCCTAGCTGATATCCATTATCATTCTTTGTTAGAGTTATCGCATCATCCAAATCTTTTGCATCTTCACCATCAATTGTAACTGTTTTCCAGTCACGGATATCCATACGACCTTCGGTTTCCTCTAGAGAAACACTCTCTGGTATCTGTTCTAGATAGTCCATCACCTGATCTGGAAATTCCATCGGTAAATTAAAGGCTCTAACTATAGAAAGTATATCTGTACCCGGGTCATTAACATGACCTAGAATCTCTATCACTTTTCCCTCTGGTTTTCTTTTCTTATCTCCAAAGCTTGTTAGCTTAACCACAACCTTATGTCCAGTAACCGCTCCCATACTATCCTTTTTAGAAATAAAAATATCATCTGAAATCTTTTGATTATCGGGAATTACAAAACCAAAGCTCTTATTTTTTTGATAGTAACCAACCACCTCGGTATTGCCATGCTCCATAATTTTAACAACTTCTGCTTCTTTTCTCCGTCCCACTGGCGCTTTCATAACCTTTATCATAACCTTATCATTATGCAGCGCTCCACCAGTTGCAAAATCTGGAATATAATAATCCTCTTCTTCCCCTTCGACAGTAACAAAACCAAAACCCTTTTGATGTCCGGTAAACATTCCAATCTTTGTAATTTCGGATAGGGATTGATACTTTCCTCGTTTTGTTAGTAAAACTTTCCCTTCTTTTACAAGTTCAGCTAAAATTTCCCGAAATTCTTCTCTATCCTCTTGTGGAATCTGTAACAAAAAAGCTAATTCTTTTTGCTTTAAAGGTTTATAATGCTTATCATTAATCACTTCTAATAATTTCTTTTTTCTATCTGCATAGCTTGACACAATCCCACCTCCTTATAAATAAACATAGAAAAAGCTGCTACACTGTTATCATGCAGCAGCTTATCACACTCTAATTCATCCACTTTGAACTAATCAACAAGGCTAACGCTAAGAAAAATACAACACCAATAGCTGTAGCAACTACTTTCTTATCACGTCCCTTATTCTTGCTCCAATAAGTCTCACCTGCTGGTGAACCTGCAAGAGTTCCTAAACCATTGTCCTTAGCTTCCTGGCATAATACTAATACAATTAAAATAATACACAATATAATAAATGCAATTGTAAGTGCTGTCTTCACAATAACACCTCCTATTCAAAAACTCACTATTCGGTATTCTAGCACAATGTTTTCATAAAGACAAGCATAATTTGAAGATTTTTCTAATTATAGCATGTATCAAATCCTTTTTTTTGTATTCAGCATTTATATTTTTTTCTATCCTTCATATTTCCTATATATCATTCTTATCGAAAAGCATACACAGAAACCTTTCCAATTTCCTCTTCAATTTTTAACAAACGATTATATTTTGCTGTTCGATCACTTCTACAAGGTGCTCCGGTTTTAATCTGTCCTGACCCTACAGCCACTGCCAAATCTGCAATAAATGTATCCTCCGTCTCACCAGATCGATGACTGATAATCGTTTTATAACCTGCATTTTTAGCCATTTCAATTGCATTTAATGTCTCCGTTAATGTTCCGATTTGATTAAACTTAATTAAAATTGCATTTGCAATATCATCACGAATACCATCCGATAATCGTTCCGTGTTTGTTACAAACAAATCATCTCCAACTAACTGCAAACGTTCTCCTAAACGATAAGTAAGAAGCTTCCACCCCTTCATATCATTTTCATTTAATCCATCTTCAATTGAAAAGATTGGATATCGTTCCACCAAACTTTCATAATACTGCACCATTTCTTCTGCATTACGATAAATGGCTTTTCCCGCCATCTTGCTCTCACCCGGAAAATAATATTGATCTGTATTTTCGTCATACAATTCAGAAGCCGCAGCATCTAATGCAATTTTAATATCTGTTCCAGCCCTATAGCCAGCTTTATCAATGGCTTCCATAATCAAATCTAACACATCGTAGGTTGTGGCTAAATCTGGCGCAAAACCACCTTCATCACCCACACCTGTGACCAATCCCTTTTCCTTTAATACACCTTTTAAATGATGGTAAACCTCACAAGCCATCTCCATAGCATGAGAAAAGGTCTCTGCACCAACAGGGGCTATCATAAATTCCTGCAAATCTACGGTATTATCTGCATGCTTACCTCCATTTAATATGTTCATCATAGGAATCGGAAGCACCTTAGCATTTACACCGCCTAAATATCGATACAACGGTAAACCCAAAGCATTTGCTGCAGCTTTTGCACAAGCCAATGACACGCCTAATATTGCATTTGCACCAAATTTTCTCTTATTATCCGTTCCATCTGCTTTAATCAACAATGCATCTATCTTGCTTTGTTCTAATACATTCATTCCGATTATTTTATCTGCAATTCTAGTATTTACATTTGTGACAGCTTGCTCTACACCATTTCCCATATGTCTTTTATCGCCATCCCTTAACTCATGTGCTTCATATTGTCCTGTAGATGCACCACTTGGAACTGCTGCACTTCCACAAATGCCATCCTTTAATGTCACAGTGACCTCCAATGTAGGATTTGCTCTAGAATCCAGTATTTCAATTGCATGTACATCTAAAATCTCATATTCTTTCATGATATGATACCTTCCTATCAACTTTCTTTTACGGAAAGTATATCCATATTTTTTCTTATTATTCATAGAGAATATGGATACAAAAGAAAAATCCGAAAGAATCACATTCCTTCGGACTTTTCAAACTTATAAATATCATTAAGACTATAAGATTATATATATGATTTTCATAAATTTAATGAAACCTAAATACGTTTCATATTATTTTACAATCAAGCTCTTTCCTGTCATTTCAGCTGGCTGTGGAAGCTCCATAATCTCTAACAATGTAGGTGCAATATCAGCAAGACATCCACCCTCACGAAGCTTTACATCACCATAGTTCACCAAAATAAATGGAACTGGATTTGTAGTATGAGCTGTATGTGGTTCACCTGTCTCATAATCTACCATCTTCTCTGCGTTACCATGGTCAGCACAGATGAATAATACACCAACTACCTTCTTAACAGCCTCAACTGCAGAACCTACACAAGCATCAATACGTTCAACTGCTGCAACTGCTGCAGGGATTACACCAGTATGGCCTACCATATCTGGATTTGCAAAGTTAATAATGATAACATCATATTCTCCACATGTAATAGCTGCATCTAATTTCTCACCAACCTCTGGAGCGCTCATTTCCGGCTGTAAATCATAAGTAGCAACTGCTGGGGACTTAACCAATGTTCTCTCTTCATCCTTGTTTGGCTCTTCCACACCACCATTGAAGAAGAACGTAACATGTGCATATTTCTCTGTCTCAGCAAGTCTCAACTGCTTCTTGCCCATCTTAGCTAGATACTCACCAAATGTATTCTCAATTGACTGCTTCTTAAATGCAACAAGCTTATTACCAATTGACTCATCATAATCCTTAAAGCATACATAAGTAAGTGGCATACGGCCATTCTTTCTCTCAAAACCATCAAACCCATCATCACAGAAAGCTCTTGTAATCTCTCTTGCACGGTCTGGACGGAAGTTATAGAAAATAACAGAATCGTTTGGCTTAACAGTTGCAACTGGCTTATCACCATCCATAATAACAGTTGGAAGAACAAACTCATCTGTTACTTCCTTCTCATAAGAATCAGCCATTGCCTGAACAGGATCTGTTGCCTTCTCACCTTCACCATATACAAGGGCTGCATACGCCTTCTCTACACGATCCCAACGATTATCTCTATCCATTGCATAGTAACGGCCTGATAAAGAGGCAACCTTACCAACACCAATTTCTTCCATCTTTGCAACCAACTCAGCAACATAATCCTTACCTGAAGCTGGAGGTGTGTCACGACCATCTAAGAATGGATGAACAAATACATTACTTAAGCCCTGCTTCTTACATAACTCTAAAATACCATATACATGAGTATTGTGGCTGTGTACACCACCATCTGATAACAAGCCCCATAAATGTAAATCAGAGTTATTCTTCTTACAATTCTCAATTGCCTCTAATAGTGCTTCATTCTCAAAGAAATCACCATCTTCAATTGCTTTTGTAATAGATGTCAAATCCTGATAAATGATACGACCAGCACCAATATTCATATGACCAACCTCAGAATTACCCATCTGTCCATCTGGAAGACCTACAGAAAGTCCTGAAGCATTACCTGGAACAAATGGACACTCTGCCATAAGCTTATCCATAACAGGGGTATTTGCCATTGCAATTGCATTACCCTCTGTCTTTTCATTCAATCCATAACCATCAAGTACCATTAAAACAACTGGTTTTTTACTCATAATTCGTCTCCTTTATTATATGTTGTTGTAGAATATGATAATATACACATTCTATAATATTATTTACTTTGCAAAATGTTAAACGAACAAACAAGTTCAAACATTCCTAGGATAGTTTACCATATCCACTCAAATTTGCAAGAAATCTGTTAAAAAATAGCATATATTCTTTTCAAACACTGCTAAATTGAAAATAAATCTCATTTACTAAATTTGTCTTTCAAAAGATGAACCACTTCTCGAATAGACATGTCTTGCGTTGGAACCACAACATCCGCATATTTTTCATATAACGGTTTGCGTTCCTCATACAATTCTTTAAAGCTTTGTCCTTCCTTAATGGAAACTCCTCGAGCATTCAAATCTCCAATTCGCTCTTTAAGAACCTCGAAAGGAAGCTCAATGTAAACAACCGTTCCAATCGAACGTAAATGCTCCATTGCTTCTTCACCATAAATCACACTTCCACCGGTTGCAATGATTGCCTTATGGTAATCCAATGAGGCATTCGTATCATTCTCAATTTGATTAAATACAGCTAAGCCTTCCTCTTCAATAATCTCACTTAAAAGTCTTCCTGTGCGTTCTTGAATTACCAAATCAGAATCCACAAACCGATACCCCAAAGCTTTTGCTAATACAACTCCAATTGTACTTTTGCCACAACTTGGCATTCCTATTAAAACAATGTTATCTTTCATCTCAATTCTGCTCTCAATTAATCCTTACTAATCATTATACATCTTATTTCTTCCATATGTTTTGATATGAGCCAAGGCTCTCTCATCAGGCTCTAACATAACAAGCTGTTTTTCCTTGTCAGTTTCTACGATAAAACAATATATTTTATCATTTCTGGTTTTCGATGAATAATCTCTTTTCTTTGAAAATTTTTCATGATCAATGCGTTTGGAACCCATTGGAACAATCATCGTTACATTATTCATTTCAAAGGAAAAAACTTCCTTTCTTTTACTGGCATTGTATACTGCTGCAATCTCAACACTGCCATCTGTAAATGTATACTCATACTCAACATTTTTATCCTGTGCAAAGGAAACAACAATACAGATTCCAATCACAGCAATAACCAATGAGACTGCACCAATTAGTGGAAACGCCAAAATACCAATTGCTGTAATAATAATTCCTAGTAGCATTTTTCCGTAATAATCACCGGTCGCCTTTGATTTCACTGCCATTTCGTAAAATGAATTATCAAACATTACATATCCTCCTCGTATAATATCTTTTAGATAAAGATTTATACTTTTCTTTCTTAAAATTATATATAAATATCAATCGGCTTAGTTAAACCCATGATATAATTTTCCTAGTGTCAATCAGGTAA
>JAGAQX010000006.1 GCA_017622535.1 Lachnospiraceae bacterium
ATTTTAGAAACGTTTTTGAATAAGCATCCGGATAACGATTATTTTGTAAAGTTTAATTGTCCAGAATTTACATCTCTTTGTCCGATAACAGGACAGCCAGATTTTGCGACAATTTATATTTCTTATGTACCGGGAGAGAAGATGGTGGAGTCAAAGTCGTTGAAACTCTATTTGTTTAGCTTCCGCAATCACGGAGACTTTCATGAGGATTGTGTCAATATAATCATGAAGGATTTGATTAAGCTTATGGATCCAAAGTATATTGAAGTGTGGGGTAAGTTTACTCCACGTGGAGGCATTTCTATTGATCCATATTGCAACTACGGAAAACCAGGAACAAAGTGGGAAGAGGTGGCTTGGAATCGTTTAACAAACCATGATTTGTATCCAGAAAAGGTGGACAACAGATAAGGGGTTAACATCGTTCCGGACAGGCGATAACAGTGTGCAGAACTGGTGTTAACTGTGGTTAAATTTTAAACAGTTTGTGTCGGAGGAATACTTCGAAATGCAAGGACTAAGATGATTCTAAAGTGAATCAAGATATTGAACATTACTTATAGAAAAGAGCAGAGTGTATGACATATCAGGAGTGTGTAGATTATATATTATCCGTTCCGTTATTTGCAACAAAGCTTGGGACGGATAACCTGAATCGAATATTGGACATTATGGGACATCCGGAAAGAGAATATCCGGTAGTTCATGTGGCAGGCACGAATGGAAAAGGTTCTACCTGCTCTTTTTTGGCGTCTATTTTGCAACGTGCTGGGAAGAAGGTGGGGGTGTTTACATCACCACATCTAATTAGAATAAATGAGCGCTTTCGTATTGGAAATCAAATAATAAGTGATGAGGAGTTTGTAGAAGTATTTGATGAGACAATGATGTATATTGAGAAAGCGAAGAAGCAAAATATCGCACATCCATCCTTTTTTGAACTGATGTTTTTGATGGGGGCAGTATATTTTCGCAATCACCAGGTAGATATAGCTATTTTTGAAACTGGCATGGGTGGTAGATTGGATGCAACCAATGTGGTATCTCCTGTGTTAACCATCATTACATCTGTTGGCTTGGATCATACCCAGTTTTTAGGCGATACAATTGAACAGATTGCGGTAGAAAAGGCTGGAATTATAAAAAAGGATGTTCCTGCTTTGTTTTTTGATCGAAAAGATGAATCCACACAAGTTATTTCCGAGTATTGTAAAAATGTAGGGGCAAATCTACATATTGTCGAAAAAAATCAGTATAATTTATTGAAAATTACAGAAAAAACCATTGATTTTTCGTTTGATAGTGGTTATTATAAGTATGGTAGTTTACAAATTAAGAAAACAGCGCTTTATCAGATAGAGAATGCAATATTAGCAGTAAGGGCGTTTGAACTACTTTTAACAAATGCGAATATATTTTATGATTCGAATATGGAAAAGGGGCATACTTCGAATTATGGATTGACTTATACAGATATAGATAATATTAAGGCTGGGTTGTATGATATGATCTGGTCAGGCAGAATGGAGTGTATTGCTGAGAATGTCTACATAGATGGTGCGCATAACGAGGAAGCAATAGAAGCATTTTGTCAAACAGTTGAGGTGCTGTTCCCCACTGAACAGAAGATTTTATTATTTGCTGTGTCAAAGGACAAGAATTACGAGAAGATGATTGAGAGACTTTGTGGGCTATCCTTTCGCGAAGTGATTGTTGTGCGTTATGAAGGAAGCCGGTCCGAAGAGATTGATACGGTGGAAGCAACATTTAGACGTTTTTCGAGTGGTAAGATTACCTCGTTTGATGATATAAGAGCGGGCTTTTTGTATGGGAAAAGCCATGTTTGTGATTCGGTTTTATTTTGTGTGGGCTCATTATATCTAGCAGGTGACTTGCTCAGTTTAGGAGTATAGATATGATTAATTTTGATGAAGAGGTTAGAAAGTTCCAGCCTTGTCTTGAAATGTCACAGGCTGAGGATGCAATATATAAGAACGATGTGAAAGATATTACAGATGTATTAGCGGAGATGTTATTACAGATCAATAGTAATCAGAACGAGTAGGCGGTGAGAATATGGAGTGTTTGAATTGTGGAGCACCTGTATTGGAGAACGGACACTGCAGTGCTTGTGGTATGAACTATGAGCTGTTGGCAAAGGCCTATAATACATCTAATTTTTATTACAATTTGGGTTTGGATAGAGCACGTGTCAGAGATCTTACTGGTGCAATTGATGCATTGAATTCTGCGTTAAAGTATAATAAACAAAATATTAACGCAAGAAATTTATTAGGACTCATTTATTATGAAATGGGTGAAACTGTATTGGGATTAACGCAGTGGGTGATTAGTAGTAATTACCTACCAGAGCATAATATTGCTGCTAAATATATACAAGAGGTTCAGTCGGATTCAGATAAGCTGGATGAGGCTAATCAGCTAGCAAAGCAGTATAATCAAGCGTTAACCTATGCAAAACAAGGAACAAAGGACCTTGCATTTTTACAATTAAAGCGTATTTTAGCGGCATATCCGCATTTTGTTAAGGGTTATTTACTATTGGCTCTGTTGTATATGGACAATGGTAATTTTGACAAGGCGAAAAAAGCGCTAAAACGAGTGCTTCGAATCGATAAGAATAATACTTTGGCAGTGAAATACTTAAATGAGATGGGTGTTTCTGCAAAGGATGTTATCAATATGAAGGAAGCTAGTAGCCGTATTGATGTGGATTCTAGTTATACAGATGAGGACCAATTTAAGTCGGATTTGGAAACATTTGTAGAAAAAAGTCTGCAAGATATTGATAATCCGGAAAAAAGTAAGGCCTCCTATCGTGAAATTAACCATAATAAGTTTAATTTGCTCTATGTTTCGGTTGGTTTGATTTTAGGAATTCTTGCATTTTGGCTATTAATTCTGCCAACTAAGTTGAATTCTGCCAATAAAGAGAACCGAGAACTGCAATTATCTCATAGCGAAGAGATTTCTAAGAAAAATGTAGCTATTTCTGACCTTGAAAAGAAGATTGAAGGGCTGGAAAAGCAGGTTGCCTCAGTCGAAGAAGCAAAGAATGAGGAAAAAGCACAGGAAGAAGAGGCAAATAGTGCATTTGAAGTGATTAAAAGTAGTATTCCAAATACTGCGTATGAGAATTTGTGTTCTGAAGCTGGTCGTGCGGTAAATGAGAGACGATACAGCGATGCAATAGAGATGTGTAATGCGGCTTTGCAGATCCAGCAGGGTGAAGTGGCATATTATTATCTTGGTAAAGCATATATCGGTAATCAGGATGAAGAAAAGGCCAAAGTGGCATTTATGAATTTGCGTGATAACTATCCGGAAAGTACATACATCGATGAGGTGACAGAGTACCTTTCGGAATAGATAAATTTAACTGCAGATAAATTTGATAATGTACGAAAGAGAAGACGATTTGTTTCAATGGAAACGGGTCGTCTTTTCTTTGTTGGAAAATTAACAGAGGGCGGTTTAATAAAAAGAAGGAGTGACATTTATGGAAAAAAAGGATTTTTATGAGATGAATGGAGAAACGTTGATTGTGCATTTGCCGGAGGAGTTAGATCATCATTCGGTAGAAAAGATTCGAGAAGGAACAGATGAATTGTTTTTGGCTAAACGTATTCGTAATGTTGTTTTTGACTATGGAAATACAAGCTTTATGGATAGTTCGGGAATTGGATTAGTCATGGGAAGATATAGAGAGGTTCGTTATTTAAAGGGTGACATTTTCATTACCTGTGTAAATCAAAAGGTGTCAAGGATTTTAGAAATATCTGGATTGTATCGGGTTGCAAAGCAGGCAAAGGAGGTAGAGGATGCCTTAAAAATGATTCAAACAAATTATTGCGGTTAGATTATCTAGTTGCATATAGTTTGCTCATTATAAAAGATGTGATAACAAGACGATGTAAAATTGTTATACAATTTGGAATTTTGTTGCTTTTGAGTCGAGAGCAAAATTAACTGTAGTTAGATTTGGATGTAAGGAAAATATGACTGATGAAATATATAGAAAAGGGGAGCTGATATGAAATATATGAAAGACCAAATGATAGTGGAATTTGATAGTGCATCAAAAAATGAAAGTTTTGCCAGAATTGTAGTGGCGGCGTTTGCTACACGTTTAGATCCAACCTTAGAAGAGATAGCTGATATTAAAACAGCAGTGTCGGAGGCAGTGACTAATTCGATTATTCATGGATATGAAAATGGTGATGGGAAAATTCGAATTGAAACAGTAATAGTTGAGGATACGATTACGATTATTGTACAGGATTTTGGTGTTGGTATCGAAAATGTGAAAAAAGCAATGGAGCCATTATATACCACCAAACCGGATTTAGAACGTTCAGGAATGGGTTTTGCATTTATGGAAGCATTTATGGATGAATTGTTTGTAGAATCTGAAATTGGGATTGGAACCAAAATAACGATGCGAAAAGTAATTAATCAAGGAGAGAATCATAAAAGTCAAATTAAATAACAGGAGGCGTCATGGATAGAACTTTAGAGTTAATAAAGTTTGCAAAAGAAGGAGACCAGGACGCAAAAGAACAAATTGTAACAAGTAATCTGGGGTTGGTTTGGGCTGTTGCTAGAAGATTTCTTGGCAGAGGTCATGACCTAGAGGATTTGTATCAAATTGGTTGTATAGGACTTATGAAATGTATTGATAAATTTGATTTATCATATGATGTTAAATTTTCAACTTACGCTGTTCCAATGATTAGTGGTGAGATAAAACGATTTTTGAGAGATGATGGAATTGTAAAAGTGAGTCGTACCTTGAAGGAAACGGCGTACAAGGTAAAGAAGATGCGGGAGGAAATTGTTAACCGAACCGGTGTGGAACCAAAGTTGGAGGAGATATCTAGCTTACTTCAAATTGATATGGAGGAAATCGTGGCTTCATTAGAAGCTAACGTAGAGGTGGAATCAATTCACAAAACAATATATGAAAATGATGGAAATGCCATTTATTTAATTGATAAGATAGTGTCTGAGGAGGACGAAAAGGAAGAAGTTATTAATCATATGTTAATTGAAGAATTAATGCGAGATTTAAATGATGAAGAACGGCAGTTGATCCAAATGCGGTATTATGAGAATAAAACACAGACAGAGATTGCAAATGTAATTGGTGTGTCTCAAGTACAGGTGAGTCGGATGGAAAAACGAATTTTGTTGAAAATGCGACAACAAATATAGAGAATATAGTTGCTGTCTAGAGCTAATGAAAAATTTTATCTTCAAAAAATGCAACAGAATGATTTCGGTGTGTAAAATAGAAAAAAATGTGGTACTATATACAAGGTAATATTGATGTGTATTTGGAGGAAATACTATGACGGATTTAGAAGAAGCAAGAGCCATGTTTATGAAGGATACCTATGCTATGGTGACAACTGGAATTGAAATTGATGAAGTGGGTGAGAAATATGCAAAATGTAGCTTGCGTCTAAATGAAGGACATTGTAATGCAACTGGTCAGGTGATGGGTGGTGCATTGTTTACCTTGGCAGATTTTACATTTGCAGTGGCAGCGAATTTCAAACAGACACTTACGGTTACAACGGTTAGCCAAATTAGTTATCTAGGTCCTGTGAAAGGAAAGATTTTATACGGTGAGAGTAAACTGATTAAGGATGGAAAGAGAAATTGTTTTTATCAGATTACCATTACGGATGATTTAGGAACTGAGGTTGCTGTTGTATCGACAAATGGTGTTCATATATAGAGGATGTTCAAAGTACAAGGAGATAAAGAATGAGTACATTTAATGTAGAGTTAAAAAAAGTTGTAGATGACAGCTATGATATTGAAATTGGTTTTGAATTGATGGACAAGCTGATCTGGGATTTAAAGAATGGGCTAGTAGGAAAGCTTCGCAAGTTTGCAGTGATTACTGACAGCATTGTGAAGGATTTGTATGCAGATAAGATTTATAATAGGCTGTTAAAAGAAGGATATCAAGCGGATTTATTTGTCTTTCAGGAAGGTGAAAAACAAAAAAACCGAAGGACAAAGGAAGAGATAGAAGATGCCATGTTAGCGAAGGGATATCGCAGAGATTGTTGTATTATTGCAGTGGGTGGCGGTGTCGTAACAGATTTGGCAGGCTTTATTGCTGGTACCTATGGAAGAGGGGTGCCATTTATCAATTATGCTACGACCCTTCTTGCAGCAGCGGATGCATCGGTAGGGGGGAAAACCGCAGTAGATACTCCGTTGGCAACCAATTTAATAGGTTTGTTTAATCAACCAGAGAAGGTATATTTGGATATTGCAACATGGAAAACTTTACCTCAAAGACAAATAATTAGTGGTATGGCAGAAACAATTAAACATGCATGTTTAGCAAGTCGTGAATTCTTTGATTACTTGGATGCCAATATGGACAAGCTGTTACAGGTAGAGCAAGAGGCCTGCGAACATATTGCAGAAGAAAACTGCAAGGTCAAGTATGAAGTGGTTATGAAGGATGAATTAGAAAGCGGACTTCGAGAAGTATTAAATTTAGGACATACAGTTGGACGTGCAATCGAAACAGTTAGTGAATATGAATTGCTGCATGGTGAAGCAGTTTCAATCGGAATGGTTGCCGAGGTAAAATTGGCGTATAAATTAGGTTATGTGACAGCTGAAGAAAGAGATCAGGTGATTGATTTACTTGCAAAGGCGAGATTGCCGATTTCTATTCCTGACTATATAGACAGGGAAATGTTGGTGAAGAAACTTTACACGGACAAAAAGGTTCGAGATGGAAAGCTGCGTTTTGTAATTCAAAAGGGGATTGGTAATGTAGTTGAATTTGAACCAGGAGTTTTTGCGACACCGATAGAAGAGAGTGTTGCGCGTGAGATTATTATGGATATGTAATTGGCGTGTTTTAACAAAAGGAAAGCCCGTGGTATGATATGTACCATAGGCTTTTTTTATAATAATACATGTATAATAATATTTTCTGTCATGAGGACATTTTGACAAATTGTTCAATGAAATCGATAAGTGGGCAAGGTCTTCCGTAATAAAACCCTTGGCTGTAATCGGGTTTTAAATCCAGCATTCGATTGTGTTCTTCCTCTGTTTCGATTCCTTCAATACAAATCTTAAGCTTTAAATCGTGTACTAAACCACTCATTAATGAAAGTAGATTGTATTCGTATTCGTTAACCATTGCCTTTGCTGTAAAGGAACGGTCGATTTTGATTACATCCGGCTGAAGATCATTCAAATAGTGGAAATTGGAATAGCCGGTTCCAAAATCATCTAATGCTAAACGTATACCATTTGATTTGAGCTTGTCCCATATTTTAGAAAAATGAACATCCGATTCGAGCTTACCACTTTCTGTAATTTCAATGACAACCCGTGAAGGGTGGATCTCGTATTGCTCTGCTGCGGATACAATTTCACTGATAATGTTACTCTTCATGATTTGTATGTAAGACACATTTACATTAATTTGGAAATCTGGAATCCATTGTTGGATGTGTTTGCAGGCAAATAGTGCTTGATGTAAAATCCAACGGCCTAACGGAATGATCAATCCAGTTTCTTCTAGGATTGGTATAAAGTCACCAGGTGAAACCATACCATATTCTGGTGTATAGAAACGCATTAAGGTTTCGGCACCATAGAGAGTGTGGCTATCTGCGTGGAAAAGAGGCTGGAAATACGCTTGAAATCCTTCGTAATTATTGCAAACAGCCTGACGAATAATCTGCTTCAAATGTCTGCGTTTCAAGTATTGTTCATAGTCTTCTAAGACGAATGAATAGCACTGGTTTTTTCCTCGGCGTTTGGCTTCATTTAATGCATATTCAGATAGCTTCATGATATCGCTAAAGGAAAAATCATCTAAACTGCTGTTTTCTAAAACACCACCAGAAATAGTGAAAACGGCTTCGTAATGGTTGCTTTCAACAAACTGGTCAATGGTGGTTCGAACATTCTTGTAAAGGTTGATAGCATGCTCTAAGCCATCTCCTAAAAAGTCTAATATCATGAATTCGTCTGCAACTAAACGATATAATTGTTGACCTGGATATAGACAACTAGAAATACATTCCGCAGTCTTTTTTAGAATATGATCTCCGTACTCTACACCAAGTTTTTCATTAATTCCTTTAAAATCATCAATTCCTAAACGTAAAAGATACCCACTTGGGAAAAATGGTGAAAATTCTTCGAGATAACTTCTTAAGCTGGATTCACCGAGCAAACCACTGATATTATCTGCTTTCTGGCGCTTTCCAATCTCGTTGATACAGCCCACCATGTAAGATGGTTTGCCGTTCTCTGTAACAAGATGTCCACGACAGTTAATCCATATTGGTTCACCATCTGTATTCATCATCCGGTACTGCATGTTGTGTGTATCTTTAACTCCTGATAGTACCTCAGCCAAATCTTTTTGTAATGCTTCAAAATCAGAAGGGTAAACAAATGCGCGCAAATTCTCCACCACATCATGAAAACTATGGCTTGACATGGCGAAACGTTTTGCAGCATCAGGTGATATATAGTAATAATCATTCACTAGATCATATACGTATGGATAATCATCAATGCATGTATGTATTAAATCAATTGTCTGACACAGCTGTTGCACTGTAATATGGTTCTGCTCCATAATGTTATTCCCCTCAGATATACTTATCAAAATAGTAACAAATAGATACTAAAATTATATTGTATTATTTGAAGTTTTGCAATCAAAAGTTTGGGATATTTTTACATTTAAACTTGTATAAATATCCCAAAGCTTGCAAATGAAATGTTGAGTCTTACAACTAAGCAATACATTTACCACCAACCAAACTGTCCTCCGAAGTAGTAAATTAAACCAAGCACCCAACTTGTAAAAATACCATATAGAATTACTGGTCCAGCAATCGTGAAGATTTTGACACCGATTCCGAATACTTGTCCCTCTTTTTGATATTCTATGGCGGGAGCTGCAACTGAATTGGCAAATCCTGTGATTGGGACTAATGCTCCGGCACCACCAAGTCGTGCAATGTGACCATAGGCATTAAATCCGGTAAGTAAAACACTTAATAGAATGAGTAAAATGGATTCATAGCTGGCTGCATCATCTTCGGGCATACCCATATAGTTTTTGAAAAAATAGAAAATGATTTCACCGATTACACAGAGTAGTCCACCAATCCAAAATGCATGAAAACAATTTTTCCATGTGTTATAGGTGGGAGTGACTTGTTCCACATATTCATTATATTCTTCGTTACTTATTTTTTGTTCCATAAGAAACTCCTTTCAAGATGTTTTGCAATTATAGGAATAGTATGGCGGGATGTGCTGCCTTTATACATATAACGATTGACTAAGAGGTGAGATATAAAAAATATATTAGAGAAAAAACTCCCTTACCTAATGCTAAAAATATTATTAATAATCCCACCCTTTTTTGTATGTTTGCTTTTCTGGCGTAGGTTGGAATTACATTTAGAACTTCAGAAAGTCCACCGATGAGAAAGCCAATATATATACCTCCGAAAAGTCCAATAAAAATAAGAACAAGACTTCCACTAAAGGATGGAAGAAGTGCAATTTGTGGGAGGGATGAGGAATAAAAACTTACGCAGAATTGTAAAAATGTGGCAAGCAATATTCCTAGCATTAAGCAGTTTTCGTATAACATGCACTGTTTTGCAGTGTTTGTTTTTGCTGCAATTTTGGGGAATACACCTAACATGGCAATAAATGCAACATAGGCTGCTGCTGTTAGAAAACCGGCGGATAACCCACTAATAACTAGTAAAATATAACGCATTCGAAAAGTCTCCTTTTGATTAGGTATATTTGAAAATGTAATTTAGTTTGAAATGTTTTAAGTAAACTATTGTCTGATATCTATAGTTTCCCCTTTTCGTCCTGCATCGCTGATAATGGTGGTGCTCAAATCATTTTCGTAAAGTCGCATCTGAATTTCTAAAGGTGTAGGATCTTTTGTAATCTTTTTATTTCCAAAATGATTAAAAAATAGAATCATACCGACAGTGAGACCAATGGAGTAGGTGATAACAAGACAGGTAACTCCGTCGGTAGCATTACCTAAAAATAGCATGGAAAGGTAGGTGAAGAGTTCTTTTGCACCAGCGTCTGTGTTATATGCCATGATGGCGTAACCTCCACCAAAGAAAGCAACTAAACAAATAAAAATAGTAAAGATGCATTCCTTTGCTTTTTCATTTTTTGATACAGGAGCATAGGTCAGTATAATATCTTCTTCACCGATGTTTTTGATTTCAGCATTTGGGAATTGTGATGTGATGATCTCTATAATTTTAAGAATAGATACAATAAGCTGTTGTTTTCCTGTTGGATGAAAGGTATGAAATGGAATAGAAAGAATATAATTCTTTATATCTTCATCAACGGTATATATAGTAATGAAGTCCTTTAGTGCTACTTCGGGTTTTTCTAGCTGTGCGTGTTGTGTGGCTTTTATATAAATAATTTGATTCATGTGTGCATCCTCTTTCAGCGATAATAATCCATGTTAGTATACGAAGATAGTGAATGTTTATTCAGAATGATAAAGTGCAAGATTATGATTATATCTGAGTGAAGGGAAAAGAATAAAAAGATGATGAGGAAATGGTCAAATATCCTATGAAAATTGTGTTTGTAGGGACAAAATAAAGGAAGAATTGGATAATGAATAAGTTGAGAAATATCCACATATATGATATGATAGCATGTTGTGAAAGAAGATTTTCTTAATGTATTATACTTGTGATTTTATTTGAAGCTAAATGAAATACATACGATAAATCGAAAAGGGGGACTTTGAGATGAATTGGATGCGCTTGGTTGAATTATTGAAGGGTCAAAAGGTATATTTGCAAACCCATAACTATCCGGATCCGGATGCCCTGGCATCTGCCTATGGCATGCAGGTTTTTTTGCGGGCTCACGGAGTAGAAACTACTATTTGTTATGCTGGTAACATTGAAAAGAATAGTACGAAACGAATGATTGAAGAGTTTGGAATTGAAGCAGTACATATTGATGAATTAAAGGATATGAAGGAAAGTGATTATATTGTTACTATTGATGCCCAAAAGCATAATTCCAATATTACAGATTTTCCTGGAGATGAAGTGGCTTGTATTGATCATCATCCAACAATAGTACCATATTTTTATCAGTACAGTGATATTCGTATTTGTGGAGCATGTGCTTCTATTGTAGCGGATTACTTTAGACAGAGTGATGTAAATCTAGATGTAAATACAGCAACAGCCTTGCTATATGGTGTTAAGATGGATACGGATTCCTTTAACCGTGGAGTGACAGATTTTGATATTGAAATGTTTGGTTATCTTCATAAGGTTGCTAATAATTATAAAATTACGTCCTTATATAACAGCAATATGGAAATTGAAGATTTGTATGCTTATGGTGAGGCAATTCGCAATATTAAGATATATGATAATGTTGGATTTGCCCGTATTTCTTTCGACTGTCCAGATGCTTTAATTGCCATGATTTCTGATTTTATTTTGGGACTTGATGTGGTTGAGCTTTCTGTAGTTTATGCCACAAGGAGTGGCGGATATAAGTTTTCTGTTCGTAATGAAACAGATATCTACCATGCAGGAACCATTACCCAAAAGGCGTTGCAAGGTATCGGCGGCGGTGGTGGACATTTCTCAATGGCTGGCGGTTTTATGACGAAAGATGGATTAGAGAGTCTGGGTGAGAATCCAAACTTTATGATTCGACAACGCTTTATGGATGTGATTGCACAGGAACTAGAGGAGTATAATAAGCGTCAATAATCGCTGGTATGAGATTTAAGATATTGAGATTTAAAACATAGAATATGTGGTGCAGAATGAATGCATACGGAAGAAAGGAGATATGGTGTGTTTTATAAATACATCATGCAACTGTAAACAATGGAAAAAGAACGAATTGTTGTAAAGGTGGGAACCTCTACATTGACAAGAGAAAATGGAGCATTAGATTTTCGTACAATTGATAAATTAGCGCAGGTGTTATCTGCATTACATAATGAAGGAAATCAAGTGGTATTGGTATCTTCTGGTGCCATTGCAGTGGGTGTCAATAAGATGCGATTACCTATGAAGCCACAGGATATTTGTATGAAGCAGGCAGCAGCGGCGGTAGGACAGTGTGAGTTGATGCACATTTATGACAAGTGTTTTGGTGAATACGGAAATATTGTAGGACAAATATTGCTTACTGCAGATGGATTAGCGGTTCATGAACAGCGCAAGAATGTAAGAAATACATTTGCGGCATTGCTGCAGAGTGGAATGATTCCAGTTGTAAATGAGAATGACTCTGTCAGTCATGCAGAGATTGAATCAGAGAAAAAAGTATTTGGTGATAATGACATGTTATCTGCTATTGTTGCAAGATTATGTAAGGCGGATAAGCTTATTATTTTGTCAGACATTGAGGGTCTCTATGATGATAACCCTCATGCCAATTCGAATGCTCGATTGATCCATGAGGTACGAGAAATTACAGATGAGATCAAGGGCTTGGGCTCTGGCTCTGGTTCGAATCGTGGAACTGGCGGAATGGTAACTAAATTGGAAGCAGCTGAATATGCTACTTCTCATGGCATTGATATGTACATAGCACACGGTAATGATCCGGAAAATATTTATCGAATTTTAGAGGGACAAGATGTAGGAACACATTTTGTACGCAAGGAGAAAGAATCTTAATTTCATATTATGAAGAATGAGATGATAGATTGTCTGCATAACAGAGGAGTAATTAATGAAATATAGAACAGCACAGTCTTATAAAGAGTTTAAATGTATTGGAGGAATCTGCGAGGATTCTTGCTGTGAAAATTGGGAAATTGATTTGGACGAGGCATCCCTCAAAAAGTATATGAAACAAGGCGGCGAATTTGGGAAACGTCTTAAGGATTGTACCAAAGTCAAGGATAAACAGTTTATTTTAAATGGTACAAGATGTCCTTTTTTAAATGAGGATAATCTTTGCGATATCTTTATTGAAATGGGTGAAGAAAGTCTTTGCGAGACATGTACGAATTTTCCAAGACATGTTGAGGAGTTTGAGAACCTAAAAGAAGTAAGTCTTACCATGTCCTGTCCGGAAGCGAGTCGTATTATGCTTGCTAAGAAGGAAAAAATCTCATTTTTATGTGAAGAGGGTACGGATGAGGAATATGGTTTAAAGCATATTGAACCAGTGAAATCCTTAGCCTTTTGGAAGAAATCACATGTCAATAAATTAGACAAACCATTGTTTGAAGTTTTGTATGAAGCAAGACAGCTGATGTTTGATATATTACAAAATCGTCAGGAACCTATTGCAAAGCGCGCGGCTCTTGTTTTAGTTTTGGGAAATAGAATTCAAGAACTAATTGATAGTAAGAATTATGCTGGAATTTACAAGACGGTTGAGAAATATCGTAAGAAGTTGGAAACATCTGATATAGATAAGTTAAAAAAAGAGTGGGAGAAGTTTTCTTCTATGTATAACAAGCGAGTTACTGAAAAAGAGGTATGGCTTAAGCAAATTCTTAATATGTATGAGGGTTTGGAAACAATTAAGGCAGAGTGGACAGAACTTTTGTCAATGGGAATGGATGTGATGCATGGAAGAGATAATTTGAAAAGTATGCTGGTGGCAGCGGGAATGGTGCAGGAGGAAGAGCCAGGGGAAGAGACTGACAGTTTTCTTCGCAATTATGCAGTTTCCTATCAGGAATTTATGCGCTATTACCAGGAGAAAGAGTACGAATTTGAACACATCTTAGTATATTATATTTTTAATTATTTTCTGGGCGCGGCTTATGACCATGATGCATTTACCAAGGTGAAGTTTGCGGTGATTTCTTATTTGGTTATTTTGGAATTAGATGTGGCGCTTTGGTTGAAACAACAGAAGGAATTTTTGTATGAGGATCAAGTATTGGTTGCACATGCATATTCCAAGGAAGTGGAGCATTCCTATAACAATTTCGAGTCGTTACAATTGGTATTATCAGCTCATCCGATTTTGGATGTGGAACATATTCTGATTGGATTATTATCTTAATATTCGCATTCTGACCTATCGGTCTGAACGCGCATGATGATATTGTAAAAAACGATTGCTTCGTGCGATGCACTCACGCAATCGCCAACAATATTCGCATTCCGACCTATCGGTCTACATGCTCATAATGTTGTGCCTGTCAAATGATAGCACTTTGTAGCAAGCAAGCTTGCCAAAGCGCTATCGCTTGACAGGTTTTTTACATAGATTTAACATAAATTTTACGGTGAGGTGCTATCATAGAAAAAACGTTTCGATTACATTAAAATAGCAAAAAAGCGAATGATAATAATAGTAAAACGCATGTAAGGAAGTCATGCGAAGAAAGATGTACGAGGTGTAAGAAATGACTACATTATTTGGTTTGTTTGGTGGTTTGGCATTGTTCCTTTATGGAATGGATATGATGAGTGATGGCTTGCAAAAGGCCGCTGGTGAGAGGATGCGTTATATTTTGGGATTGCTTACAAGGAATCCTATTATGGGTGTGTTGGCAGGTGCATTAGTGACTGCAGTATTACAAAGTAGTAGTGCTACCACGGTCATGGTGATCGGTTTTGTTAGTGCAGGGCTTATGACGTTGCCACAGGCAATATCGATTATATTAGGTGCGAATATAGGTACAACAATCACAGCTCAGATTATTGCTTTTAAAATTAGTGATTATATCTATCCGATTATATTCATTGGTTTTTTGGTTGCATTTATTGCAAAGAACAAAAATGAGATTGCAGTGAATATCGGTAATACGATATTAGGCTTCGGAATCTTGTTTGTCGGTATTGAGACTATGGGAAGTACAATGAAACCATTAGCGAATAGTCCGATTTTTTTGGACATGATAGGTAAGGTTGCTGATATTCCAGTGTTAGGTTTGTTACTTGGTACTGTGATGACAGTCGTGGTGCAAAGTTCGTCTGCAGTCATTGCTGTTTTGCAAAATTTCGCTGCACAGGCTGGACCGGACGGAGTGTCTTCTATTATTGGTTTGCAAGGTGCTATCCCGATTTTGTTTGGTAGTAATATTGGTACAACCATTACAGCAATACTTGCTTGTATTGGACAGACGAGAGAAGCAAAGAGAACCGCCGCAGCCCACAGTGTGTTTAATATTACAGGTTCTATCTTGTTTATGTTTGTTTTAGGACCATTTACAAAACTTGTAGCAATGATTTCGCCAACTGGTAATGAAGTAGAGGTGATTTCTAGACAGATCGCAAATGCGCATACCACATTTAATGTGGTGAATACAATTATCTGGATTCCTTTGATTGCACTGATGGTTAAGATTGTAATGCTGTTGATTCCAGAACGAGTGGATGAGAAGGAAGAAAAGATTGGTGCGAAGTTCTTGGATGTCAAGGTGATTAATCAACCAGTCTTTGCCTTGAATTTGGTTTCGAAAGAGATTGCGAATTATACAGAACACATAAAGTCATTTTTTGATGATATCAAAGTTGCGTTGTTAGAAGGCGGATACGATAATATGAAGCAGGCGGACAAGTCGGCAAAGTATGTATTTACTATTCATGCAGACATTTACAACTATTTAATGGGGTTGTTTACATCTGGTAATATGAATGAGGAACAGTCTGCTCATACCATGGAACTTACGTATATTGTGGAAGATTTAGAACGCATTAGTAAATGTATGAAAGATTTGTTTGATAGTGCAAGAGAAAAAGACGAAAAAGAATTTGTGTTCTCTAAAAAAGCGATGGAAGAAATTAGAGAGAGCTTTGAAGTGATTACAGTTATGTATGACAGTGCAATTCATTTGATTTGTACTGGTGATAAGTCAGCTATGGCGGATATGGAAAAAAATATGAAACGTATTGCTAAGCTTGAGAAGAATGTTCGTAAGAACCATAAGAAGCGTATCAAAGAGGGTAAATGTAAACCGGAATTTACCAATATCTTTGCTAACATTTTTCATAGCATGGAACGAATTGGTGAACACTGTCATGATATTACAGAAGAGGTTTCTGAGGATATGTATCTGAAGTATTTACCAGATGAGACGGAAGCTACAATGGCATAATGAGTTGGGAGGACGATGGCGACATCGTCCTTTTGAAACTTTATTATTCGGTTTTCTCTTGTCAAAGGATAGAGAGTATGTTAATATACAATCGATATTGAAAACTGCCACCGGGTAGTGAAATGCTTAGGCATTCGTGAACACATCGTTAGGTCTTAGAAGATGTGTTGCGGATGCATTTTTTTTTGAGGAGGACAGTGTTATGAAGTTTCACAATCCATTTCGTGATTTGACAAAATTTGAGTGGGCGTTGTGGCTGACGTCTGTTGTAGTAGTAATAACGTCTTATTTGGTAGCTGGAGGAGAAGGATTATTGAATATGATAGCTTCATTGATCGGGGTGACGGCTTTGATTTTTATAGCAAAGGGGTATGTGACTGGTCAGGTGTTGACGGTCATATTCGCTATTTTCTATGGAATTG
>JAGAQX010000060.1 GCA_017622535.1 Lachnospiraceae bacterium
GATTTAGTTAAGGCTTGTGAGGAAGAGTTCGGCGTTTCTGCAGCAGCTGGTGTTGCTGTAGTTGCAGCAGGTGCAGTAGCTGGTGAAGCTGCAGCAGAGAAGGACGAGTTCGATGTTGAGTTAACAGAAGTTGGTTCTGAAAAGGTTAAGGTTATCAAGGTTGTTCGTGAGGTAACTGGTTTAGGTCTTAAGGAAGCTAAGGAAGTTGTAGATGGCGCTCCTAAGGTTCTTAAGGAAGGTGCTTCTAAGGCTGAGGCTGAGGAAATCAAGGCTAAGTTAGAGGAAGTTGGCGCAAAGGTTACAATGAAGTAATCAATCCTTATAGTGAGTATGAGCCCCGGATGGTTTTCCATTCGGGGCTTCTTTATTTGGCGAACGTCGCGACACTGAGCAAGCTTTGCTTGCGATGTGTGGTGTTAACTCCACGAGAGGACGGAAGATGCCAATGCGAGTAATCGTTTTGGCATCTTCTTTTTCCAATAGGTGTATGATAAAATAAACACAATATTTAATGGAACAAAGACCATAAATATTCCCTATTACAAGTAGATGGAATAGTGTTTAAAATAGATTAGATAGTTAGAGAGTGTGATTTTATGAAATTAGAAGAAATAAAGAGTAGATTACAAACGAAGGAATATGAATTTCTAAAAGAAAATGAACATCTTGGCAACAATGTTATGCTATTGACATTAGGCGGCAGTCATGCGTATGGAATGGAAAATGAAAATAGCGATTTAGACGTTAGAGGAATCGCCTTCAATACAAAGGAAGAGATTCTTCTTGGGAATGATTTCGAGCAGGTGGTAGACGTACCAACGGATACTAGCATTTATTCCTTCAACAAAATGATACAGCTACTCACCAATAACAATCCTAATACCATTGAGATATTGGGCTGTAAGCCAGAACAGTATTTGTATTTGTCGAAGCTTGGTCAAGAGCTATTAGATAACCGTAAGATGTTTTTATCACAGATTTGTGTTCATACCTTTGGTGGATACGCAAGTAGTCAGCTGCGACGGATGGAAAACAAGGCGGCTCGCTTGGTCAGCCAAACGGAACACGAGGCCTATATTTTGAAATCAATTCAGAATGCACAGTACGATTTTCGCAATCGGTATTATCCGCACAGTGAGAGTGATGTGAAGCTCTATGTAGATCAGGCTGTACAGAAGGGTTATGATACAGAGATTTTCATGGATGTGGATTTGAAGCATTATCCTTTGCGGGATTGGGCTGGAATGTGGAATGAAATGAAAGCCATTGTTAGTAGCTATAATAAGACGGGCATGCGTAACGAGAAGGCAATTAGCCACAATAAGCTTGGAAAACATATGGCTCATTTGCTCCGTCTTTACATGATGTGTATTGATATTTTGGAAAAAGAAGAGATTATCACATATCGGGCGCAGGAGCATGATTTGTTGATGAGTATTCGTAACGGCGAATATTTGGATGCGAATCGACAACCAAGGTCCGAGTTTTACGATTTGTTGGATGAATATGAGAAACGCTTTGATTACGCAAAGGAGAATACTTCCTTGCCAAAGGTTCCAAATTATGCAAGGATTAATGAATTTAAGGCTTATGTAAATGAGAAAATTGTGCGAGAAGAGGTGGAATAATATTGATAGAGAATAAGAGTGTTGAGATGAATAGGGTGGATAGTCAGGGAGACGACAGTAGTTCAAAGGTGGGTTATATTACCACCTATACAGGAGATCATTTTTACCCGACTAAACCAGATCCGGCCAATATACATATTCAGGATGTTGCTCATGCACTTTCTTATATATGCCGTGGCAATGGTCATGTGAAGAACTTCTTTTCAGTAGGGCAGCACTGCGTTAATTGTGCGTTAGAAGCCATGGCTCGGGGGTATAGCAGGCGAGTTTGCTTAGCGTGCCTTTTGCATGATGCGGGAGAGGCCTATATGTCGGATGTGCCAAGACCAATTAAGGTGGGAATGCCCCAATACAAAGAATGGGAAGAGGAAGTAATCCGTACAGTGTATGAGAAGTATTTAGGTTCCGATTTGACGGAAGAGGAAGAGCGGTTAGTAAAGCAGGTGGACGATGATATGCTTTACTTTGATATGAAGGTGTTGCTTGGGCACAAGATGGATCAGGAAGAACCAGAAATGATGAGTATCTTTTCCCAGGAGTATGTACCATTTATTGAGGTGGAGGAGCAATATTTGGAGATATTTGAAAAGTTGGTGTCAAAGCAGTAAATATTAGTAATGAAAAAAGAAATGCAAACCATGTGATTTTTTGAGGGAAGGTGGCGAATGGTGAAGTTCCGAATGAGAAAAATATACTTATGGCTGTTAATTGTGCTATGCTGCATGAATGTAGATGTGAAAACGTTTGCTGCGCAGCGGGAGGATATATGTGAAAAAGTAGTAGCTGTCACAGAACAAGTACATCGGGTCGGTGCTACCAAGGAATACAAGAATTCAAATGGTCTTACTTTAGAGGAATATCTGTTGCAGGAGATTGAAAAGCGCACTACAAAGATTGATTTAGAAGATTTTAATATTCCCGCATCGGATATTGGCGTACTCTATCGTGTTATTAACTATGGGCATCCAGAATTATTCTACATAAGAAGTACTGTGGCATACAAGACCTCCACTCAGGCCGTATATATTATCATGGAGTATGCAGATTATACGCCAGAGGAGATAGCGACCCTGCATAAGAAGTTGGATGAGCCGTTAACACTATTGCCAGATGGTATGACCGATGTGGAGAAAATATTATTTATACATAATTATATTTGTGACAATGTAGTATATGC
>JAGAQX010000061.1 GCA_017622535.1 Lachnospiraceae bacterium
GGAAATTGGTATCATGAAGGCAATCGGTATGCCGGACAAATCCATTCGTTCTTTGTATGTGGTAAAGTATCTAGTGATTTCCATTGTTGGTGCGGTGATTGGATTTTTCGTTAGTGTTCCATTTACGAATTTGCTTGTTTCGAATGTGGTAAAAAACATTGTGGTAGAGTCGGGGGATAACAGCTATTTGACTGCAGGAATTGTTAGTGTGGTAGTGGTTTTGGTGATTGTGTGGTTTGCTTATCTCAGCACAGGCCGAATTAAGAAGGTGACACCGATGGATGCCATTCGTAGTGGTAACAACGGTGAGCGTTTTGAGAAGAAGAGCATTCTTAGCATGAGCAAGAGCAAAATGCGCCCTACCACTTTTATGGCGTTAAATGATGTGCTTTGTGAGTTAAAGAAATATATAGTGTTAGTAATTACCGGTATGATTGGTGTTTGGCTTGTGGTAATGCCAGCAAACACCATCAATACCCTGCAATCAGAAAAAGTGGCCGCGTGGTTTGGCCTTGCTCCTTGTGATTTCTTCATCATGGAACAAAGCCGCGTGGAAGAAAATGTGGCCACTGCAGACAGACAGGTTTATGAAGATTATCTGGATGAATTGCAAGAACGATTGGAAGCTATAGATGTGCCTGTAGATTACACATTTACAGAGGTGTTATACAAATACAAAGTTAGTAAAGGTGAATTATCCTATAATTCTATGACGTTGATGGGCCTTGGATCCGATACAGAAGACTATATGTATGATGAGGGTGTGGCTCCAAAGGAAGAAAATGAGGTTGCCATTACTCACATGGTGGCAGAAAAGATTGATGCACAGATTGGGGATACCATTTATATTAATATGTTTGGTGAAGAGAGACCATTTATTGTGACAGCCCTTTATCAGAGCATGAACAACATGGGTGAAGGAGTCCGGTTTACAGAAGAAGCAGATACAGATTTTGCAGCGGTATCTGGAGCATTTGGCGTACAGGTGGTATTAGAGGGTGATATGTCTAAGGAAGAGGTTGTGGAGATCTTAGACAAGGTGAAAGAAGAAATGCCAGAGGCAGAAGTTCTGACCACAGAAGAATTTATTGATGCTATGATTGGTGGAATTTCCGATATGTTAAAGCCGATAAAGGCAATGATTATGACCCTTGTGATTATTATCAACATTTTAGTGATGGTATTGATGCAAAAAATGTTCCTTATCCGTGAGCAAGGAGAAATGGGAATGCTAAAGGCAATCGGATTTTCCAATGGTGCCATTATGAGTTGGCAGACGAAAAGAATGGCATTGGTGTTGTTCCTTGGTATGTTGCTTGGCACACTAACTGGAACCCCATTTACCCAGGTGACTTCCGGTGAGATATTTAAGTTCATGGGGGCGTCCAAGATAGAATTTGTAATCAATCCATTGGAGATTTATGTGTTGTATCCAGTGGTGATCTGGACGGCGACGGTGGTTGCTTGTGTGATTACCATGTTACAGGTTCGAAAAATAAGTGTCGATAGTATGAAGGATGCAGAGTAATAAAAATTGAAAGATAAAGAGTTTGAAAGATTGTAGGAGGTAAGAACCATGGCAAATGCATTACAGGTAAAAGATTTATGTAAGACATATATTACGAATAAGAGACAAAACAACGTGTTAAAAAATGTGAATTTCAATATAGAAGAAGGAGAAATGGTGGCGATTATGGGTCCTTCCGGTTCCGGAAAGTCAACCCTTTTATATAGCGTATCGGGAATGGATAGACCAACCGCCGGAGAGGTGATTTTGGCAGATAAGAAGATCACGGATTTGAGTGAATGTGAGCTTGCAAAGGTTCGCTTAAATGACATGGGATTTATCTTTCAACAGATGCATATGTTAAAGAATCTATCTGTGATGGATAACATTTTGTTACCTGCCTATCAGACGGATAAGGGTGGTCGCAGCAAGGAAGAAATTAATGTATATTGCAATGAATTAATGCGAAAGCTTGAGATTAGCGATATTGCTGATAACGATATCACAGAGGTGTCCGGCGGACAGTTACAGAGAGCCTGCATTTGCAGAAGTCTTATGAATAAACCGGAGATTTTGTTTGCGGATGAGCCAACAGGAGCATTAAACCGCAGTTCTTCTGATGAGGTTATGGAAATGTTAAATCGTATCAATGAAGAGGGAACTACCATTATGCTGGTAACCCATGATATGAAGGTTGCTGCAAATTGTAGTAGAATTCTATACATCGTTGATGGCAATATAAAGGGAGAGTTGAAGTTAGAAAGAGATACTGGAAGCTTTTCTGAGACGGGAAAGAAGGACCGGGAACGTAAGGTGAATAACTGGCTTAGCGAGATGGGCTGGTAGTTGATTGACGCAATAGTTTAATTGATTTTTCTTGCATATTTGCATTTTATATGATAGCCTCAAATTGTACGTATTATAGACGATTTCATTTAGTATATCTGAATATTTTCCAAAGTATAGAATTGTCATTAGAATTTCTATGATGGAAGCAAATGCATATATTAGGCGGCTGTTTTGCAC
>JAGAQX010000062.1 GCA_017622535.1 Lachnospiraceae bacterium
ATTAACTTTAAGAAACGATCCTTTAACCAAATCGGTGCTACCATCAATTTATTCCATGCTGGTGGTTCTGAATATCCAGAAAGCATATTGAATACCGCTGTAGCATCTTCACCAATTGCATCATTACAGGTAAGTAATCCCATATCCGTATATAACTTTGCAGTTACATCATTGTAATTACCTGTTCCCAAATGGACATATCTACGAATTCCATCTTCTTCACGACGAACTACTAACGCAATCTTCGAATGTGTTTTCAAACCTACCAAACCATAGATTACATGACAACCTGCTTTTTCAAGCTTTCTTGCCCACACAATATTATTCTCCTCATCAAATCGTGCCTTCAGCTCCACAAGTACAGTAACCTGTTTACCATTTTCCGCTGCTCTTGCGAGAGATGCAACAATTGGTGAATTACCACTCACGCGATACAAGGTCTGCTTAATTGCTAGCACATTTGGATCATTTGCTGCTTGGGAGATAAAATCAATAACAGGAGTAAATTCATAATACGGATGATGTAACAGAATATCTCCTTCCTGAATATGTTCAAAGATTCCCCGTTCTCTGTCAATACCCGGAACTGGTTGTGGCTTAAAGGACGGAAGCTTATACTCATCAAATCCCGCTAAACCATACGTCTTCATAAGAAATGTCAAATCCAATGGTCCTTTTATCTTGTATAAATGATTCTCATCCACATTAAGCTGTTCCATCAGCTTCTTAAGCAAGCGCTTATCCATGGTATCTGCAACCTCAAGACGAATCACCTCACCCCACTGGCGCTTCTTAATTTGTTTCTCAATTTCTTTCAACAAATCAGCTGCATCATCCTCATCTATAGTCAGGTCAGCATTTCTCATAATACGATAAGGGTGTGCGCTTAAAATAGTGTAATTTAAGAACAATTTATCCAAGTTTCTCTCAATCACTTCTTCTAATAGAATAATCGTTGTCTCTTCTTCATTTTCAGAAGGAATCTCCACAATACGAGAAAGCACGCTTGGGACTTGGACAGTAGCAATATCTACAACATCCTCATTTTTCTTATCCTTAATCAATGCTCCGATATTCAACGTCTTATTCTGAATCAATGGAAATGGTCTCGACTGATCCACCGCCATTGGTGTCAACACAGGATATACATTTCTTTTAAAATACTCATCTACATACTTTGCCTGTTTCTCCGTTAAATCCTCGTGATGACGAATAATATGCAAACCGCATTTTTCCAACTGTGGCAACAACGAACGATTCAATGTCACATACTGGTCTGCTATGAAATCCTTTGTCTCCGGTATAATTGCATCCAACTGTTCCTGGGCAGTCATACCTGCAATATCCTTTTTTGTATAGCCCGCATGCACCATATCCATCAAAGACGCAACACGGATCATAAAGAACTCATCTAAATTCGATGCACTGATGCTAAGGAACTTCATACGCTCAAACAGCAATATATTCTTATCCTTCGCTTCTGCCAAAATACGTTTGTTAAACTGAAGCCATGAAAGCTCTCTATTTTCCAAATATTCCGGCTTTAAAAATTTACTTTTTTCTTTCATATGTTAAATGCTCCTTTTCTGCCTCAATACCGGTTCAATACCATACACGCGCTGGAAAAACTCTGCCTTATCTTTAAACAATCCTCTTTCCAATGCCAAATCATCTAAGGTGTCAACAGTAATCAACAATTGCTTATCCTTCACTACCATACTGTACTCACTTGCCTTTTGTTTGTGAGAACGATCCATTGCATTGGCAACCTTCAAAATTGCAGCAAGTTTTGCAATAATCATATAATCACAATCTCCGATGGAACCATACAACTCCTTGTAATCAGGAAGTGGCTGGGAATTGTAACGAACAATATTGGCAATTTCTTCTCTTTCCTTATGTGATAATCCAACAATTTCGGTTGACATAATAATTGAATAGGAATTAAATGCTGCATTGTTCATGTTAATAAATTTACCACAATCATGTAATGTTGCCGCGATTTCTAACTGTAGTTTGTGCTTACTTTTCAAACCATGAATTTTCTTCGTTTTATCAAAAATTTGCTCCGCAATTTTTGTCACATTATGATTGTGCAGGTTATTACATTGATAACGCTTTGCTATCTGTATAACAGAAGAACGTATATCATCATCAAAATTACGTTCAAAAGACAACTTTTTCGAACGCTCCAACTCTTCTACGATAATTCCGTCACACAAATCAATACTTGGTGTCCATATCAAATCCGCCTTCGCCTGTCTTAAGAAAATACCATAAATGATGGCAGCTGGTAGCAACAGCGTTGCTCTTTCATATGGAATCTTATATTCGGTTGCAATATCCATAGCACTCTTATTTAGCAACTTACCAAATATTACATTCAACTGTTCTGCATTCAAATTATCCTTAATAGAAAGCTCCGGAGCCATGCGAATCAGATTTTCAATCTCATCACCAATTGCAATGATATTCTTAATCTCTTTGTCACCCAAATAATAATGACGGAAGGTGTTAATTTCATTGGCAATCAATTCCTCCATCACATGCTCAAGCTGCGTATTCCCAAATCGTAAGGTTTTCATTCGTTCCCTGACACGTAATGCACCAATCGGAAGATTCTGTGTTGCTGTCAGCTTTCCATTGTTCATAAGGGAAATCTGAATACTACCAGCACCAATATCTACAATCGCTGTATTCTTCTCAACAATCTTATCGAAGTAATCTGCTTTTATAGCAAGACCCTTGTACATCAAAAAACGATGTTCTGAATTACTCAAAATCTTTACTTCCAGTCCTGTACGAAGCTTTATCAAATCAAGTACCATCATATTATTCTTTGCTTCACGGATTGCACTGGTTGCATAGGCACAGTAATCCAATGTTCCATACTCTCTCATTTTCTTCACAAAGCCGTTCAAAATGTCACAAAGACGTTCTACTGATGGCTGTGAAATATACCCACTGGCATAAGTATCCGAACCCAATTCAATAATATTTGACACGTAATCAATCTGACGATATCCTTTTTTGGTTGTAATCTCAAAAATCTTCATGGATACATCACTGGATCCTACGTCAATCGCCGCAAATGTTTTATATGCCATTCTCTGACCCCTCCGTTCCAATAAGTTTACATAATCTTATTTTTCAGATGCAAAACACCCCAAAATACGGAAATCATCTGTTTCCGCCATAATCCCCTTTAAAGCGCTACGGACTTCATCATCACCCAAATTCCCTTCGAAATCCACAAAGAAACAGTATTCCCATTGTTTGCCCGTCAAAGGAATCGACTCAATACTCGTCATATTCACATTGTTAAAAATAAAATGGGCTAATATATTATATAGACTACCACATTGATGAGAAAGTGCAAAGGAAATACTCACCTTATTTGCACTCTTTACATATTCTCTCTTGTTGGAAACAATCACAAAACGAGTCGTATTGTTATCCGAAACATTCAACTGTGGATTCAATATCGATAATCCATAAAGCTTTGCTGCTCTTTCACTAGCAATAGCAACCTGTGTTAAATCTCCGTCATCATGCACCTTTTTGGCACTCAGTGCAGTATTATTCATACTCACCTGTTTCCAGTCTTTATCCTCTAGATATTCCTTCGCCTGCATCAAGCCCTGGGGATGCGAAAATACGGTCTTAACCGCAGTTAAATCTGTTCCTGGAATACCCAACAAGCATTGATTCACCTGTATCATCTGTTCACCTACAATGGATAACTGATAACGTTCCAGCAAATCATAGATACCACTTACAAATCCTGCGGAAGAATTCTCAATTGGAAGTACACCATAATCTGCATTTCCTTCAGAAACCAGCTTTGCCACTTCATAAAATTCCTTCACATTATTTGCCTCAATATCCTCACCAAAATACTCTACCATAGCTGCCTCTGCAAATGCTCCCGGAACTCCTGCATACACTACTTTGGTATCTTTACTAATATTCAATTTTTCTACAGAAGAAAACATATCATCTATCACATGGTCCTGGTCACCAATCACACTGTACTGATAACGTCTTGAACCCGACATGATCTGCAAAAACAACTCCTGAATAATCTTAGAATTAAATTCCGTACTTGCCATACTGCCGAGCTTTTCTAATTTCTGTAACTCTCTTTCTCGATCATAGATTGGCTTGCCCGTGGATTGCTTGAACTTTGCAACCTCCAACGCCAAATCCATTCTCTTTTCAATTAATTCAACAATCTGTTTGTCAACAGCATCGATTTCTTCTCTTGTAATACTAAGATCCTGTATCATGATTATCTCCTTGTTATGTACAATTATCTCAAATTCTCTTATTCGTGTCATTGTACTATTCGTTATCGTTATATCTTATGCTTATACAATCACCTATACCAATTACTCGCTCTTTTCTAGCTCATCTAACATCTGCACTACTGATTTGTGATACACCGGATGAATGTGATACGGTGCAATATTAGAAAGTGGCTCTAATACAAATTGACGCTTTGGAATTTCCACGTGTGGAATTTTCAAATTGTCTGTCATAATAATCTCATCATCATAGAACAAAATATCAATATCTAAGGTTCTAGGTCCCCAGTGAATCAAGCGCTCTCTGCCAGTTTCCTTCTCGATGCTTAGAGCTTTTTCCAATAATTCCTCTGGCGTTTTCAGTGTCTCAATTTCCAATGCACCATTTAAGAAATCATCCTGTTCTACATCACCGTAAGGTTTTGTCACAATAAAGTCAGAAACAGCTGTCACCTTCGTATCTGGTAATGCGTTTAACTGGTCGATTGCAAAATCAAGATGCCCTTCCTTGTCGCCCATATTTGAACCAATCGAAAGGTAAGCTTTGTGCCAACCGCGCTTAATATTTACTGCCACAGTATCCATAGACATCAACACTGGTGCCCAAGGCTTTTTCACTGTAATTTCTACACTCTGTAACAGAGAAAATGTTAATAACAGCTGCTCTGCAATCTCCTCTGCCAATCGTTCAATCAACTGATAACGCTCTGTTTTCACAATTTTCTTAATCAGCTGACATGCCACACCATAATCTAGGGATTCCTGCAAATCATCTGTCTTTCCTGCCTTGCGTGTGCTAAGATATAGCACTGCTGTGATAATGAACTTTTGTCCAAGAAATGCCTCTTCTTCAAATACTCCATGATATCCAAAGGTCTCTAAATCCTTAATAATAATTTTATCCATATACGCTCCTATCCTAACACAATCCTTCAACACTCTGTTGACCTTATTCTATAATCATCCACTCATCTGGATTTTTTGCCTTTTCTACTTGATTTTGTAATTCTACTATAAACTCTCCATTTTCAAATCTTACAAAAACAATTGCATCACCATCCACTGTATGAAATTCATCTCGCAGCTCTGAAAAATCTGATATACCAATCACACTTGCAACTTCTGATTGAAATGCATCCTGTGGTACATTCCATGTGGTAATATCAATCCCTTCCTGTAGATTATATTTTGATATATACTCCATTGCATTTTCATCCAATTGTTCCGCAACAATATATGTACTCTCAAACGCCCGTTCAATGTTTTGTACTGTCGTTTGATCCGCAGAAACATGAGATTTAAAAAGATAGTCCGTTAAAGAATGCGCTTCATATTTCATAAAAACAGAAAGACACAGTAAAATCATGATTGTCAGAACACCTTCCACAAGAGGCATTCTGTTTTTCCTATTTGAATCAATCTCTACATCATCCTTGTATCTTACTTCGTTTGTTTGTCGAAAGAACAATACCGAATAAACCAACAAAACGATATCTACCACAAATATCATGCAAATCATAAATCCGATTTCCTCATGATAAAATGACCATTCAACAAGGTATAATACATTGCAAACACCAAGTATAATCAACAGCAACAACGAGAGGACACCTAACATAAAACTATGCTTATTCCTTAATTCAACATTTGTCACAACATCAGCTGCCGACTGTTGTTTTGGTAGTTTCTCTAATATATAATCATATTGTCTTTTGTCCTCTGGTAATTCATATCCATGTTGTTGCAAACGACGCATATAACTCATGCCGGATAATAACTGGTACAAAGAACATAGAAACACCGGCCCACTAATTACACTCGAGCAAAATATCACCACATATACAATATCTAGCACACCTATCAAATCTGCACTCTTATCAAAAGCATCAAAATCTGCAAACATAAATATCCATGACAGAACTGTCATGATACCAAATAGAACTGTCATAATACGAAGAATCTTTATTTGACGTTGGTCATACTTAATCCAATTCGCCTTCGATAGTTGATGCTTTTCACATCCTTTTGCTATCATATTCTCTTTCTTTCTTCGACTGTACAGAAAATAGATTAATGGTATAACCACCACCAAAACAATCAATGCCATATATTTCCTCCCATTTCACTATACCCTCAAGATCGCCTCTGCCATCTGCAATGCGCGCAAATTTTTCTGCACATCATGCACACGAAAAATCGAACATCCAGCCATCAATCCCATAACTGAGGTTGCAATTGTTCCCTCTTCACGCTGGTCAACCGGCAAATCTAATGTCATGCCAATCATGGACTTTCTAGAGGTTCCTAGCAACACAGGATATCCTAATTCTTTTAACTGCTTTAAATTCTTCATCACGAAAAGATTCTGCTCCAAATTCTTAGCAAATCCAATTCCCGGATCAATGATAATTTTATCATCTCCAATTCCTGCTGCTCTTGCAATTTCAATACTATCCTGCAAATCTTGCTTTACATCTTTCACCAAATCAACATAACTGCCCTCCTTGCGGTTATGCATAAGACAACAGGCAACACCAGAGCCAGCAATTACATCCGCCATAGAAGTATCCCACTTCAACCCCCATATATCATTAATCATATCTGCGCCTACCTGAATTCCCACTTTAGCAACGCCTGGCTTATAGGTATCCAAGGATATCGGTATATCAAATTGTATTTTCAAACGGTCAATCACCTGGCAAATCCGCTCGATTTCCTCTTCTTCAGAAATCCGCTCATGTCCTGGTCTAGTAGACTCGCCACCAACATCTAATATATCTGCTCCATCATTTATCAACTTCTCTGCCTGATACATTGCAGAATCTAAACTATTAAATTTCCCACCGTCAGAAAAGGAATCCGGTGTTACATTCAATATTCCCATCATGTAAAAATGATGTTTTAAGTCAAATTCTCGATTACCGATTATCATATAGACTTCCTTTCTTTACATACAATAAACTTCTTCCAGCAACAATCCTACTTTATTTGCAACTACACCATTCATCACATCCGTATTAATATCGAATTTGCAAATTTCTCTTTTCCTGTGCCCAATAACACTCTTCACTTGCTTTACAATCGAAACAATTCCTGCTAAGCTTATCTGCTTGATAAAACAAATCCTTAAACAAGTAATCTACGTTACCTTCTTTACTTTCCAAATGTAACCCACCTGTATGATGTCCTGCAATTGCTTCTGTAATCATTGCAATCTCATCTTCATTGTAATCACAATCTGTTAAAATCTCTTTCGCCAATTGTGCTCCCACCTCATGATGAGACACATTTTCTTCATATTGCAAACCTCTTCCAATATCGTGAAGCAGAGCTGCAGCATAAACGATATCCTTATCATAAGATAATCCCTGTTCCAACACCAGAATATATAAGATTCGAGCCACATCCAAGGAATGATTCACTCCATGACAACAAAATATTCTATTTACTTCCATGTCATCAATCCGCTGCTGATTACTCACATATAGCGGATGATTCCGAATACGTTCTATACGTTCCATCATTAACCTACATACTTTTTATATTATTTCTATCATTTATCTATTTCTATATTCATTTCACTATGAACATGCAGATTGAACATCTAGTCCAATCCCATTATCCAAATATTACACCAACTTAAGCTGACCAATGTACGACAAAGACCCCCATGCAACTATAACTGCCTGTTGCCCTTGAACTTTGTATTCTGTATAGGCTTGTTTTGCTTTCTCTACTGCCTGTTCAACATCCCTACAGAACTCAGTCTCTGCACAATACTCGGTAACACACTCACATAAAACAGCACCAGAAAGTCCTCGCTCCACCGGCGGTGTAATTGTAAATGCGCGCCTCGCCATCGGACAAAGAAGTTCCATCATATTCTTATACTCTTTATCCCCTAACACTCCTATTATAAAGATTATATTATAGTTTGTAAAATGCTTTTGTAAGCTCTCTTTTAACGCCATAACACCATCTACATTATGAGCACCGTCTCGAATAAATAATGGTTCGTCAGATATTTTTTCAAAGCGACCTTCCCAGTTGGCTTTTTTAAGTCCCTCTTTCGTCAAACTACCATCTAACAAAAGCTTCGTTTCAATGGCCGTAACAGCATTGTATATCTGATAGCTTCCAGACATTCCAATTTCATACTCTTCTCCTTTGTATCTGAAACGACTCCCCTCTAAAGTTTCAGATTGAATAAAAACATCATCCTTCTTAATTTCAACATATGAAACATTCTTACAATCTTCCTCTTCACAACACACATTATGTAAACTTGTACTAGTGTGTCTTGTGACATCTACATTTATCGTGTTATGTAAACCACTTTCCACTTGATTATCATAATAGATTTTGACAAAATTCTCTCTCAACACGTCCTTCACTTCTGACGAGCTTGGGTAAACCACCACGTGAGAACCTTCTTTCATAATTCCTGCCTTTTCATAAGCGATCTTCTCAATTGTATCTCCGAGAAATTGCATATGATCCATCCCAATAGACGCAAAAACCGTGCATAATGGATGTTTTACCACGTTCGTTGCATCCAATCTTCCACCCATTCCAGTTTCTAAAATAACAATATCCACTTTGGTTTGTATAAAATATAAAAACGCAATTGCAGTTTCAATCTCAAACGCAGTAGGAAGGGGCTGTTCCTCTTCTTTCATGACATCCAAAACCTTAATTACCTCTTCTAGTAGCTTGGCAAAAATATTTTCATCCATATACTTCCCGTTGATTTGAAAACGTTCCAAATAACAATGAATGGTCGGTGAAATATATCTTCCCACACGTTTTCCTTC
>JAGAQX010000063.1 GCA_017622535.1 Lachnospiraceae bacterium
AAGAAACACCAACACAAGCTTATCTGATGTATTCAAATAACGTTCAATCATCTTGCCCCATTTTTCTCTCTCAGTTGCTGATACCTTTGCATATCCGTAACCAGGTAAATCTACAAAATAAAAAGTATCATTTATTTTATAGAAATTGATTGTCTGTGTCTTACCAGGCTGTGAAGATGTACGAGCCAATGCTTTACGATTTAACAAACCATTAATTAAGGATGATTTTCCAACATTGGATTTTCCAGCAAATGCAATTTCTAACCCTTCATTATTTGGTAGTTTACTTGTTACACCGCACACTGTCTCTAATTCAGCATTTTTTATAACCATATTTTCGCCTCTCTTCCATATATCCAAATCTTTCATGTGGCCAGTTTTTAACTCTTTAGTGAAAATGAGCGTTTAACAACACCCTGTAATATCACTTCATCCATATGGGAAACATATATAATCTCTAGTCCATCTGTAATTTCTGCTTCTAACTCTTCTACATTCTTTCGGTTATCGCTTGGCACAAAAACCTTCATCATTCCTGCATTTTTTGCAGCTAATAATTTTTCCTTTAGGCCACCGATTGCCAGCACATTTCCTTTTAATGTCACTTCACCCGTCATTGCAAGTCTACCATTCACCGAACGATTCATTAACGCTGAATAAATTGCAAGAGCCATTGTAATTCCCGCAGATGGACCATCCTTTGGAGTTGCTCCTTCTGGTACATGCACATGTATCGTGTGTTTTTCAAAAAATTCTTCTGGTAGCTTTCTCACATCTGGTAATGTTCGAACATATGATAATGCAATTTGTGCAGACTCCTTCATCACATCCCCAAGATTGCCAGTTAAGGTTAAACCACCTTTTCCCTCTAGCAGATTCACTTCAATCTTTAAAGTATCTCCACCAAACTTAGTCCATGCCAATCCTGTCACAACTCCAACTTTATCTTTATAATCACTGTTATCCATCGTGTACTTCTCGACACCTAACAATTCTGGCAATTTCTTTGGAGTCACACGCAATGTCTTGTATTCGCCAGTGAGAATTCCTCTTGCAGCCTTTTGCATCAAACGTTCAATCGTCTGTTCAAGCTTTCGTACACCTGCTTCTCGCGTATAGCTTCGTATAATCTTATAAATAGCATCATCTGTAAGCTTGAACTGTTTTGCCAGCAAACCGTTCTTCTTCAACTGCTTCTTCACTAAATAAAGCTTTGCAATATGGAATTTTTCATTTTCAGTATAGCTATTTACCTCAATCAATTCCATGCGATCCAACAATGGTGCAGGAATCGTTGACACATCATTGGCAGTTGCCAAAAATAATACTTTACTCAAGTCTACTGGCACTTCAAAATAGTGATCTACAAACTTATTATTCTGTTCTCCATCTAACACCTCTAACAATGCGGAGGACACATCTCCCTTATGATCACTACTTGTCTTGTCAATCTCATCAAGTAAAATCAATGGATTATTCACCTTGGTCCTCTTGATTGTACTTACAATTCGCCCTGGCATTGCTCCAATATAGGTTTTACGATGTCCACGAATTTCTGCCTCATCTCTCACACCACCTAAAGCAATTCTTCCATATTCCTTATTCAGAGCTCTTGCAACTGACTTTGCAATAGAAGTTTTCCCTGTTCCCGGAGGACCTACCAAACAAAGAATCGGTGCGTCCTTTCTTCCACTCAAATTACGAACTGCCAAATAATCAATAATACGGTCTTTAATCTTATTCAATCCATAATGATCCATCTCTAGAATATCAATAGCTGTTTGCAAATCCTGATTATCTTCACCCTCATTATTCCATGGATATTCTAATACTGTTTCAATATAATTACGAAGAACAGCACTCTCAGAAGATGAATAAGATAAGCTTCGGAATCGTTTGATTTCTTTCTCTAATTTCTCGCGGACCTCCTGAGGCGGATTCACCTTATTGAGCTCATTCTCATAGTGATTGCCCTCGTCCTCTGCATTCTCTTCACCTAATTCCTTGCGTATCAATTTCATTTGTTCACGCAATACATATTCTCGTTGATTCTGATTCACACAATCCTTTAACTTCTCTCCAATTTCATCACGAATTTGCATAATTTCAATTTCGTTCATCAGGATTGATGTCAAAATCTCGGAACGTTTAACCAAATCCAATTCTTCTAACACTTCCTGTTTTGAGGAAAAAGGAAGCGGTACTGCTTCTGTTGTCAAATCAATCAATGTCTGAAGATTGCGAATCTTACTCAATGCTTTCACAGTGTTATCATTGTTTGTACGATTCTTTGTATATTTTTTCAATAAATCCTTTATAATTCGAATTCTTGCAGTTTGTTCCGTCTTCGGAATGTCTGTCTCTTTTTCAAGTGGGATGACATCTGCAACATGATATAAGGAATCATTAATAATATTGTGCAACTGCCCACGACTAACTCCATTTACCAAAACACGAACCTGTCCTTTGGGTAATTTCAAAATCTGTCGCACCATAGCTAATGTTCCAACAGAATGTACCTGTTCCATTGTCATATTCTCATTAATAGACGTAGCTTTTGCGGTCACAACAAATATCAAACTGTTATTCTGCATTGCTACATTTACTGCATGAATCGAATTTTCCTGTTGTATATCAAAATGAACTGTTGTACCGGGCATCAAAACCATTTCCCGTAGTATCAACATTGGAATTTTCATCTTATGTCCTACTCCTTTTCTCTTATTCATTCTTCTTTCATTGTTATAACTATGCTCTCACATATGCTTGATACATATAATCGAAGAAACCATATTGAAATAATTGAAGAAATGGAACCTGCAATAATACAAGTTCCATTTTTATTGATATCTTCAATTCAAAAGAATCGAATAAATGATTCTTAATACATGAATTCGTATTATTCAAATTCATACGAATATTATGCTATTTCACCATTGTTCTTCTTATGATGACGCTTTGTGAAATTCTTTCTGGCTCTTGGTGAATCCGAATAAACAATCTCCGGCTCACCAGTTCCTTCAACTGTTTCCTTTGTGACTACACACTTAGAAATCTCATCATTCGATGGAACCTCATACATCAAATCCGTTACAGAACGCTCAATGATAGAACGAAGTCCTCGAGCACCTGTCTTCCTATCCATTGTCTCACGAGCAATGGCACGAAGTGCTTCCTCCTCAAACTCAAGTTCTACACCATCTAGCTCAAATAGCTTCTTATACTGCTTACAGATTGCACTCTTTGGTTCAGTAAGAATTCTCATAAGAGCATCCTCATCTAATAAATCTAAAGTTACAGTTACCGGAACACGGCCGATAAACTCTGGAATCAAACCATATTTCACATAATCCGCTGGTGTTACCTGCTTTAAAAGCTCGCCAATATTCTTATCATTCTTCTCAGCTAATTCTGCACCAAAACCGATGGACTTCTTACCGATACGATTCTCGATAATCTTCTCCATTCCATCAAAAGCACCACCACAGATAAAAAGAATATTGGTTGTATCAATCTGAATAAATTCCTGATGCGGATGCTTTCTTCCACCCTGTGGAGGAACTGATGCAACTGTTCCTTCTATAATCTTCAGAAGTGCCTGCTGCACACCTTCACCAGAAACATCTCTTGTAATTGATACATTCTCAGACTTCTTTGTAATCTTATCAATCTCATCAATATAAATGATACCGTGCTCTGCACGTTCCACATCATAATCCGCTGCCTGAATAATCTTTAAAAGAATATTCTCAACGTCTTCACCCACATAACCAGCCTCTGTAAGCGCTGTTGCATCTGCAATTGCAAATGGAACATTCAAAAGCTTCGCTAATGTCTGCGCAAGATAGGTTTTACCAGAACCAGTTGGTCCCACCATAATAATATTACTCTTCTGTAGCTCTACATCAAAATCCTTATCTGCCAAAATACGCTTATAATGATTATAAACAGCTACAGAAAGTACCTTCTTTGCATCCTCTTGACCGATTACATACTGGTCCAGAAATTCTTTTATCTCCTTCGGCTTCAACAAATTGATATCCGAAGATTCTTCGAAATCTTCTAATTCATCTTCAATAATTTCAGAACAAACCTCTATACACTCATCACAAATGTACACATTCTGTCCAGCAATCAACTTTCTAACCTGATCCTGTGTTTTATTGCAAAATGAACAACGTAAAGGTTTTCTGTCTTCACCACGACCTGCCATTGCTACACCTCATTCTCTCATAACTTAATCTCTATTATTCATCATTTGTTGATTACTAAATTATTTATAAATATTCAGAGCCAAGCAGTTTCATCAGAAACATACGAAAATGCTTGCATTTTAGAGTATGTTTTTATATGAAACTATTTGGCGAGAGCCAACATGAGATAAATGCGAAGCATTTTCGAATGATGCTCTGAATAGTTACAATTATTTACTCAACACTTCACGATTCTCAACAACCACATCAATCAAACCGTATTCTTTAGCTGCTGCTGCGCTCAACCAATTATCACGATCTGTATCCTTCTCGATTACCTCAATTGGCTTACCAGTCTTCTCTGCTAAAATCGTATTCAACTTACGCTTTGTATTCAAGATATGTCTTGTAGTAATCTCCATATCGCTAGCCTGACTACCACCTGGCATACCACCCATTGGCTGATGAATCATAATCTCTGCATTTGGAAGTGCCATACGCTTACCTGGTGCACCACCAGCTAATAAAAATGCTCCCATACTAGCAGCCATACCAACACAAATTGTTGATACATCACACTTAATATAATTCATTGTATCATAAATACCAAATCCTGCAGATACAGAACCGCCTGGACTATTAATATACAAATGAATGTCCTTTGTTGGATCCTCTGACTCTAAGAAAAGAAGCTGTGCGATTACCAGACTTGCTGTCACATCATTAACCTCTTCACCAAGAAAAATAATACGTTCCTTCAATAATCTGGAATAAATGTCATAAGAGCGTTCACCACGACTGGTCTGCTCAATAACGTAAGGGACTAAACTCATACTACAATTCCTCCTTCTACATTACTACGATATACTATCACTAACTGCTATCAATATACACACCATTCATTATTAATTCAATTAACTAATGGTTTAATAACCGATAGTAAGAAAGATAGGGCTGTCGTTTGACAGCCCTCTAATATTCTATTATTTCTCTACTGCTGCATCTACAACAAGGTCAACTGCCTTCTGTACTGCAATATCCTTCTTAATAGCATCCTTCTCAGAATCACCAACTAAGCCTGTCAACTGCTCAATATCCATCTGATACATCTCTGCCATCTTCTTCAATTCATCATTCAACTCATCATCTGATACCTGGATATCTTCTGTCTTAGCAATCGCTTCTAATACAAGACGAGACTTAATTCTTCTCTCTGCTTCTGGAGTAGCTGTCTCCATGAACTTCTCCTTTGTCATTCCTGTAAACTGGAAGTACTGCTCAATAGAAAGACCCTGATAACTAATCTGCTGTGCAAACTCGTTCATCATCTGCTCTTTTGTAGTCTCAACCATTGCTTCTGGAATGTCCATAGTTGCATTCTCAATAATCTTATCAATTACAAGACCTTCCTTTGTATTCTTAGCAGCCTTTTCTTTCTTAGCCTTAAGTGTTTCCTTAAGATCAGCCTTGTACTCATCCATTGTCTCGAACTCTGAAACTTCTGAAGCAAACTCATCATCTAACTCTGGAAGCTCAGTCTCCTTAATACCATTCAACTTACACTTAAACACAGCTGGCTTACCTGCAAGATCCTCTGCCTGGTAGTTCTCTGGGAAAGTAACATTCACGTCAAATTCCTCA
>JAGAQX010000064.1 GCA_017622535.1 Lachnospiraceae bacterium
ATCTGCAGCTTTAATGTTGGCAGATGCAGCATTTATGACAGGAAAATATGTACAGGGTTTCCCAGAGTATGGTCCAGAGAGAATGGGTGCGCCAATTACAGCGTACAACCGAATCAGTGATACACAGATTCGTGTACATTCCAACATTTATGACCCAGACTACGTAGTAGTAGTGGATGAAACCTTGTTGGAAAGCGTAGATGTAACAAAGGGCTTGAACCCAGAAGGTGCAATTGTGATTAACACAACAAAGAGTGTGGATGAAGTAAAGCCATTTCTCAAGGGATATGCTGGTGGTGTGTATACCATTGATGCAAGAAGAATTTCAGAGGAAGCTTTGGGCAAGTATTTTCCAAACTCACCAATGCTTGCAGCTATTGTTGCAATAAGTCAAGTGATGACAAAGGAAGAGTTCTTCCGTGAGATGGAAAGCTCATATAGACACAAATTTGCAAAGAAGCCAGAGGTTATCGATGGTAACCTTAAGGCATTACATATGGCATATGAGGAGGTGGAGTAAATGGCAGCAACAGATATCACAAAGATTACAGAAAAGAGTAACTGGCAGGATATTACATTAGGTAATCAGGTTTATGGTGCCGGAACCTCCAAATTATTCAAAACAGGTGAGTGGAGAACACAGACTCCAGTATTCCATAGTGAGAAATGTAAGCAATGCTTACTCTGTGTACCGGTTTGTCCGGACAGCTCTATTCCAGTATGCGAGGGTAAAAGAGATGAATTTGATCTTGACCACTGCAAGGGCTGTGGTATTTGTGCAAAGGTTTGTCCTTTCGATGCAATTTCAATGAAGGAGGGACAGTAAGATGGCAATTAGAGAACGTTTATCTGGAAATGAAGCTATTTCCTATGCAATTAAGCAGGTAAACCCAGATGTTATGCCTGCATTTCCAATTACTCCATCTACAGAGATTCCGCAGTATGTAGCAAACTATATTGCAAATGGAGAGATGGATACCGAATTTATTCCAGTGGAAAGTGAGCACAGCTCTATGAGTGCTACCATTGGTGCTCAGGCAGCGGGAGCTCGTTCTTTAACAGCGACCTCCTCTTGTGGTCTTGCTTTGATGTGGGAGGAGCTTTATGTAGCAGCTTCCAACCGTTTACCATTAGCTCTTTGCTTGGTAAACAGAGCATTATCTGGTCCAATTAACATTAACTGTGACCATTCCGATTCTATGGGTGCAAGGGATACTGGATTTATTCAGATTTATGCTGAGAATAATCAGGAAGTATACGATAATTTTGTACAGGCTTACCGTATTGCAGAGCATAAGGATGTTATGCTTCCAATTATGATTTGTCAGGATGGTTTCATTACAAGTCATGCTGTGGAGAATATCGAGTTGTTAGAGGATGACAAAGTTAAGAATTTTGTGGGTGAATATAATCCAGAGAATTATTTGTTAAATGCAGACCAGCCAATGGCTATGGGACCTTATGCAGTTTCAAACTACTATATGGAAACCAAGATGGCACAAAATACTGCGATGAACAATGCAAAGCAGGTTATCTTGGATGTAGGTAAAGAGTTTGGCGAGATGTCCGGAAGAGAGTATGGTTTCTTTGAGGAGTATCGCTTAGAGGATGCAGATTATGCAATGGTAATGATTGGTTCTGCAGCGGGAGCAACAAAGGATGCTGTGGATAAGCTTCGTGAGCAGGGTATGAAGGTTGGACTTTTAAAGCTTCGTGTATTCCGTCCATTCCCAGATGAAGAAATCGCTATGGCTCTTAAGAATTGTAAGGTAGTAGCTATTATGGATCGTAGTGAGTGCTTCCGTGGAAAAGGTGGTCCACTAGGAGCAGAGATTAAGGCGGCCATTTATGACTATGCTAAGGATGTGAAGGCATTTAATCTTGTATATGGTTTAGGTGGACGTGACTTTACTGTAGAGGAAGCAGAGCGTATCTTTAATGATTTGGCTGCTTTCGACAAAGATGGTGCAGCTTTCGAAGAGTACCGTTATGTAGGATTAAGAGGATAAGGAGGCAAATGAGATGAGTTATAATTTTAAAGCAGAAATGAGTAAACCAGAACGTTTGGCTCCAGGACATAGAATGTGTGCCGGATGTGGTGGTACAATCGCAGTTCGTGCAGTGCTTCGTGCATTGCATGAGGGAGATAAGGCAGTTATTGGTAATGCCACAGGATGTTTGGAGGTATCTACCTTTATGTATCCTTATACAGCATATGAAGATAGCTATATTCACAATGCATTTGAAAATGCAGGTGCAACCATGAGTGGAGTTGAGACTGCATATAACATTCTGAAGAAGAAAGGTAAGATTGATGATACCTACAAGTTCATTACCTTTGGTGGTGACGGTGGTACATACGATATTGGTTTCCAGTCCCTTTCAGGTGCAATGGAGCGTAACCATGATATGGTATATGTTTGTTATGACAATGGTGCTTACATGAATACTGGTATTCAGCGTTCTTCTGCAACACCAATGTATGCGGATACAACCACAACACCAGTTGGAAGTGAGTCCAATGGTAAGATGCAAAACCGTAAGGATTTGGCAGCAATCATTGCTGCTCATGATGTTCCTTATGTAGGTCAGTCTACATTACTTGGCAATTTCAAGGATTTACATACAAAGGCAGAGAAAGCAATCTATACTCCAGGTGCAGCGTTCTTAAATGTAATGGCTCCATGTCCAAGGGGCTGGAGATATCCGACAGAGGATATTATGGAGATTTGTAAGCTTGGTGTAGAAACCTGTTACTGGCCACTTTTTGAAGTGGATCATGGTAAGTGGATTCTTAACTATGAGCCAAAGAAGAAGCTTCCAATTGAGGACTTCTTACGTCCACAAGGCAGATTTAAGCATTTATTCAAGAAGGGAAATGAGCATTTGTTGGAGCAGTTCCAGGCTGAGGTTGACAGACGTTGGGAAGAATTGCAGTTTAGATGTTCGAAGTATTAATTGAAAAAGATATACTATCTTTACAGGGAGATTTATCATCTCCCTGTTTTCTATTTCAGAAAAAATTGGTATACTTATAAAAGATGAGTGTAGATTTCTGAAATGAGGTCCATTCTTGGAAAATTTTTAGAAATGAGTAATATATATTACATAGAGGAGAGTGTATTATATGGAACCAAAAGATATGATAAAGGCGTTGCGAGCGGATATGAAATTAAATCGAAGAGAGTTTTGTGATTATTTTAGTATTCCGTATCGTACCGTGCAGGACTGGGAATGTGGAAAGAGAGTAATGCCGGATTATGTGTTGCGTTTGCTAGAGTATAAGATTCGTATGGATCAAATGTTACAGGAAAAATGTGATGAGAGAGAAAAAACTGACAATACAAAGATGTTGTACCAAGATATTTCTGTTCGAAATATGAGTCGGAAGGATTATGATGGTGTTTATGAATTATGGTCTTCTTGTGATGGAATTGGCTTGCATGAAATAGATGATTCGGAAAATGGAATTGCAAAATTTTTGTCCCGTAATCCGGAGACTTGTTTTGTTGCGTTACTAGATGGTAAGGTTATAGGAGCAATTCTTGCAGGACATGATGGAAGAAGAGGATACATTTATCATTTAGCAGTGGCTGAACAGCATAGAGGAAAAGGTATTGGGAAGGAATTAGTATCTTGCGCAGTGCAAGGATTAGAGCGTTTGGGGATACAGAAGGCAGCCTTGGTAGTCTTTACTAATAATGAGGATGGAAATCAATTTTGGGAGAAAGCGGGTTTTACAAGTAGAAAAGATTTAACCTATCGAAATAGTATATTACCTATAAAAAGAGATTGACACATTGCGTGCATTACTATAATATAGATTATGTTACACCAGTTTGCATAGGGGATAGTAGATTGGTATAAACAAGTATTCTATCAATGATAGAAGGTTATATTATAGTAGGAAGGAGGAAATGCAATGGTTGATCAGGAATTATTATCCGCGATTTCCGATTTGTTGGATGAGAAATTGGAAGAGAAGCTAGAAGAGAAGCTAGAAGAAAAACTAGAAGAGAAGCTAGAAGAGAAGCTAGAAGCAAAGTTTGAAGAAAAACTGCGTCCAATTCGTCAGGATATTGATGAATTGAAGGCTGATAACAAGCTGATACATATCAAATTGGATTCATTGGAAAGTGATGTGAAAAAGAATAGTCTTATTCTCGAAAATGAAGTATTACCTAGATTACAGACAATCGAGCAATGTTATGTGGAATCATCTAGAATCTTTATGCAGAAATCAGAACAGATAGACCGTATACAGTCTGATACTGATGTGATGAAGATAGTGATTCAAGAGCATAGTGAAAGTTTAGAAAAGATATCTTAATTGTAGGTGATAATGATGAATGTATACTTGGAGAAAAGTTAAGGGTATTACTTGTAAAT
>JAGAQX010000065.1 GCA_017622535.1 Lachnospiraceae bacterium
AACAGAAAACTATTATCGTTTTCTAAATACATTACAGAAAAGAGGAATTGACATGTACAATCCAGCATCATTGAAAGCAGAAGAATTCATCGACCATCAGGAGATATTAGATACTCTCCGCTACAGTGAAGATCATAGCCATGACCGTGAATTAATCTGTCAAATCATCGCAAAAGCAAAAGAACGCAAAGGACTATCTCATCGCGAAGCCAGCGTATTGCTTGCCTGTGAAGAAGAAGATTTAAACCAGCAAATCTACAGTCTCGCAGAACAAATCAAGAAAGATTTTTATGGAAATCGAATCGTTATGTTCGCACCACTGTATCTTTCAAATTATTGTGTAAACGGTTGTGTATACTGTCCTTATCATATTGTTAACAAACACATTCCTCGCAAGAAGCTAACCCAGGAAGAAGTTCGCAAAGAAGTAATTGCCTTGCAGGACATGGGACACAAGCGTCTTGCAATCGAGGCCGGCGAAGACCCTGTGAACAATCCAATTGAGTATATCTTAGATTGCATTAAGACCATTTACTCTGTACATCACAAAAACGGAGATATTCGTCGTGTCAATGTGAATATCGCAGCCACCACAGTAGAAAATTATCGAAAGCTAAAGGACGCAGGAATCGGCACCTATATTTTATTTCAAGAAACCTATCACAAAGAAAGCTACGAGCAATTACATCCAACCGGTCCAAAGCATGATTATGCTTATCATACTGAAGCCATGGACCGTGCTATGGAGGGTGGTATCGATGATGTTGGTCTTGGAGTATTATTCGGCTTAGAGCTATATCGCTACGAATTTGCAGGACTATTGATGCATGCAGAGCATTTAGAGGCTGTTCACGGCGTAGGACCTCACACCATCAGTGTTCCTCGTATCAGACATGCGGATGACATTGATGCCTCAACCTTTGATAATGGAATCGATGATGATACCTTTGCAAAGATTGTGGCATGTATCCGAATCGCGGTACCTTACACTGGAATGATTGTATCCACAAGAGAAAGTCAGGCTTGTCGTGAAAAAGTGCTACATCTGGGCATTTCGCAAATTAGCGGAGGTTCAAAGACCTCTGTTGGTGGATATTACGAAGCCGAGCCAGAGGACTCCAAATCAGAACAATTCGATGTAAATGACAACCGCACCTTAGATGAGGTTGTGAAATGGCTGATGGAAATGAACTATATTCCAAGCTTCTGTACTGCCTGCTACCGCGAAGGACGTACTGGTGACCGTTTTATGAGCCTATGCAAGAGCGGACAATTGCAAAATTGTTGCCATCCAAATGCATTGATGACTTTGAAGGAATATTTAGAGGATTATGCTGCTCCGGATACACACAAAATCGGACTAGAATTAATCAATCGTGAGCTTGTCAACATACCAAACGAAAAAGTGCGAGAAATTGTCGTACAACGCTTGGAGGATATTCACAACGGCAAACGTGATTTCCGTTTCTAAAACCACACAAGCTATCGTATCAAAACATACCGCAAAACAAATCGGCTACTACCACACAATTTGCCTAGTAAAAAAGAACGGTTCCGAAGGTAAATATCCTTCAGAACCGTTCTTTTCTTGATTCTCTGTACATACAATTTCTCAACATAAGCATTAAGATGCTTCTTTAATTAACGCCTCAAACTCGTTGGCCGGCATTGCTTTTGCATAATACCATCCTTGTAAATAATCACATCCTATATCAGCCAAATGCGTTTGTTGTTCTTGCGTCTCCACACCTTCTGCCACAATATGAACTTTCAATTCCTTCAACATACCAACTGTAAATTTCAAGGTGATACCCGCTCTTTCATTGGCGAATGCATCCCACACCATCAATCGATCCAATTTAATAATCTTAAATGGCAACTGATGAATATAACCAAGGGTTGAATATCCAGAACCATAATCGTCCAAAGAGAAGGAAATACCCTTTGCATGCAATCGTTCAATATTCTCCTGTAAGATTGCTAAAGAATTCGATGCCGCAGTCTCTGTCACCTCTAGATTGATCTGATCTGGTGCCACGTCATAGCGCTCCATAATCCCAATGAGCTTCTCAACAAAATCCTGCTGCATACACTGAACAACCGAGACATTAACCTCTATGTACTCAATACTAGTTTCTCGCAAATTTACTTTCTGTATAAACTGACACACCTTTTCAAAAATAAGGGCACCCAGCTTCACAATTGTACCATTGCGCTCTGCAATCGGAATAAATACATCTGGCGGAATATTTCCCAACATATCATCCCTCAAACGCACCAACGCTTCAGCTGATGTATAACACTGTTTTTTTGTGTTATAAATTGGCTGATAATACACCTCTATCGTATCACGAAGAATTGCATCTTCCACGGCCTTTTCAATTGCCTTTTCCTTACGTAGCGCATGCAAATCCAAATCTCTTGCATATACAACTGCACCCTTGCCACTGGTCTTGGCAGATAACACGGAATAGTCAATCACATCAATAATATTCGCCATATTTGCACCATCATCTGGATAAGACACACAGCTAATCGTTGTAGATAACATAACCGAAACATCCTCTGTAATCCAAGGATGGCGGAAACGCTCCTGTATCAATGCAATAATCTGATCCAAATTCATATCACCATGCAAAATTTCCAAAGCAAACTGGTCAGCGCCATAGCGATACACCTTTGCTTTCTTGGTAATGGTTGTAAGAAAATGTGCAACCTGCATTAACATCATATCACCAGAAGTTACACCAAAGGTTTTATTAACAAACTTAAAGTCATCTAACGCCAACACAATTAAATCAAAACGTTTGCGATTACTGATATTGTCGCGCAATAACTCATCTAGCATGTTACGATTCAACACCTGTGTATTATTATCAATCATCTCTGACTGATTCTGCGCCACTAAGTAAAGTACCAACATACCTGCAGAAACAATAAAATTAATATGCGTAACACCTGGACAATAATGTTGCACCAGCATCACTATAATAACACCCGCTGCCGACAAGCAAATCGTGGATAGCTTGCCAAAAGCTAATTTACGAACATTCAACACTGCATATATGACACCATACATGATACAGTATAAGGTAATCACTAGCAACGAACCTGCTGGGGCTGCATGCTTATATCCAAACTGCGAATCCCAGATGTACAATCTCTGTGTCACTATGTTCCAAATCATAATTGCCAAATAGAATACAATCGGAAGCGCAAACAAACAGCTAGAAAGACGACTTGCCTTCAAACTATGCCCAGACCAAACTACCATGTAATCCATATATAGAATCGGAACCAAATACTGTACCACATAGAACACATTAACCAACACAGCAGACCACAGTCCCGCTTCATACCCAGCATATAACAACAAATATTTAATTGTAGTGCTACATACTACTGCTGCCGTTTCCAACAACACCATCGCTAAAAACACGCGACTTCGACGGATGGAAACAAACTGCTTTGATACATGTATTAAAAGTACCACCAGAAGCAATATCAGCGCACAAATGTCAATATTCATATCCCACTGCATAGTTCTCCTCCCTGAATAGCGCAGTCAAATTAATATCTCGTCACTCGTAGTAATATTATATACCAAAGTGCATTGTAACACCTTGTTTTACTGAAAACATGTCTATTCTACAACTAAAAATAGCAAATTATCCTTGTGGCATCATTTCAATATTCATATCCACTGGCCCGTAAATTCCCGGCACCTCGCCACTTTCACTATATTGCCAGATAGAAAATTCATACGGCCAAACTGGTTCATTCGCATATTGCGCAAACCAAACTGGATACTTGTAAATCCTTTCTAAATCCAAATACAATGCATAGTACATCTGATTTGTGTAAATCATGGTAGAACGTCCCGCTGCTTCGATTGTTTCCAAGAATCCTAATGCTGCCTGCGTATGTTGTTCCACAGACATATTATTGGTTCTTGCATCCTCTTGCATTGGATCCTCTCTATCTAACACAATTGGATAAGACAGGGTGTAATCTCCAAGCTGACTTAGTACATAGTTCGCTTCCTCTACACCTTCTTCATAACTCGTTGCCTGGGAATAAAAATAAACTCCCACTGGCACACCATTGCCAATCGCACCCTGCATATTGGTAGAATAATATGCATCTGTTACCATGTTCCCATTGCCATATCCCCTATAACCAAGACGAATAAATGCAAAATCGATCTCACCTGCTACCGTCTCCCAATTGATAGAACCCTGATGCTCAGATACATCAATACCCACTCGTTTTCTTGTACCGTCATCTTCTACATAATTTTTAAATCTAGAACTATCATCCAACTTACTGAAATCCCAGTTGTGGCGTGGAATATTGGGACTAATCTTAATCTTCTGCAAAACGCCAAACTTATCCACAACGCGAATATAACTCGCTTCCATAAATCTCTCATAATTTGATGCACTCATCTTTGCAATCTCATCATTACTATAGCCTGGCAGCTGCGAAGTGCTCATATCAAAGGGCAACCCTTTTCCATAATAATCCTTCTGACAACCGCAGAGTGCCATCATCATAAATAATGACAATCCACCTAAAATAATATATTTTCTCATCTGTAATACCTCATAAAGTATTCATTCAAACTAGTCTTCGTTGCTTCTATTTGTAAGCTCTTTTCTTTTCTCCAAACCCAATAATACGACACACTCCTACAGAGTCGCATATACATTAAATATACTATACTTCCATTGTTTCTTCAATGCTTTTTTCCGTATTCATTATGATTTTCAATTTCTTTTAATCATTTTATTTCATTTCGTCTTGATTATTTAATTTTATTTGATTGACTTCTATTTTTAATAGTGATAAACTTGACTTTGTATTATTAAAGTGTTAAAGATACCAACGCTCTCGCTATGTTTTGGTATTCCTATTACCTCTATGATACACATATATTTTTAAGGAGGTACTTTTCATGAACAAAGGTACAGTTAAGTGGTTCAACAAAAATAAGGGATTTGGTTTCATTACCAACAGTGAGACTGGCGAGGATGTTTTCGTACACTACTCTGGTATTGTTGCAGAAGGCTTTAAGAACCTTGAAGATGGACAGAATGTAACATTCGACATCACAGAAGGTGCTAAGGGTTCCCAGGCAGTGAACGTGACAGTTGTAGAATAGTCATATAAGTTAACCCAAAACACAAAAAGAGTTTGGCCTAAGCCAAACTCTTTTCTATTTGCCTATAAACACGGTCTTAAATCTTGTCGTCTTCAAATGCGTACACTTTCTTACCCTTTAATGATTACAGATGCAACACTCTTTCCTGAATTTCCTGCGTACGTCCTTGGTTCCAGAATTGGGTTCCAATATAGCCACAAGTACGTCTCGCAACATTCATAGTATCCTCATCTGAGTTACCACAATTCGGGCACTTCCAAATGAGCTTTGCATTTTCTCTCTCAATTTGAATCTCACCATCAAATCCACATTTCTGGCAATAGTCACTCTTTGTGTTCAATTCCGCATACATAATATTGTCATAAATATGTTGCATTACTGCAAGCACTGCATCAATGTTATTCTGCATATTCGGCACTTCCACATAGCTCACAGCTCCACCAGGAGACAACTCTTGGAACTTAGACTCAAAGGATAGCTTCTTAAACGCATCAATCTCCTCTGTGACATGAACATGATAACTGTTGGTAATATAATTACGGTCAGTCACACCTTCAATAATACCAAAACGCTTCTGTAAGCATTTCGCAAACTTATAAGTAGTAGACTCAAGCGGTGTACCATAAATACTAAAATCAATATTCGTAGCTGCCTTCCACTTAAAGCAAGCAGCATTCAAGCGTTTCATAACCTCCATCGCAAATGGTGTTGCTTCTGGATTTGTATGTGAAAATCCAGTCATATAACGTGTACATTCACAAAGTCCTGCATAGCCAAGAGAAATAGTGGAGTATCCATTATATAATAACTTATCAATCACTTCGCCTCTCTTAAGACGCGCCAAGGCTCCATACTGCCAAAGAATTGGAGCAACATCCGAAGGAGTTCCCTTCAAACGGTTATGTCTACACATCAAAGCTTCATAACAAAGCTGTAATCTCTCATCTAAAATCTCCCAGAACTTCTCCACATTACCCTCTGACGAACAAGCTACATCCACCAGGTTCAGCGTCACAACGCCTTGGTTGAAACGACCATAGAACTTTGGGTTCTTATTCTCATCGTGATACACAGTTAAGAAAGAACGACAGCCCATACATGGATAACAATAGCCTTGCTTCAAATTCTTCATAACCTTCTCAGAAATATAATCTGGTACCATACGCTTCGCAGTACATTTTGCAGCAAGCTTTGTCAACTCCCAATACTTACTACCCTCGCGAATATTATCCTCCTCTAGCACATAGATTAGCTTAGGGAACGCTGGTGTAATATACACACCCTTCTCATTCTTAACACCTAAGATTCTCTGTGTCAGCATCTCTTCTATTACCAATGCCAAATCGTCTCTTGTACGACCTTCTGGCACCTCATTCAAATACATAAATACAGTTACAAATGGTGCCTGTCCGTTGGTAGTCATCAGGGTAATCACCTGATACTGGATCATCTGAACACCGCGCTTAATCTCCTCGCGTACCCGAAGCTCCGCAACCTTCGCAATCTGTTCATCATTAATTTCCAAACAGGCAGCTTCATATTCCTCGCGAACCATTGTCAAATACTTCTTACGGCTCACATCCACAAATGGCGCCAAATGAGAAAGTGTAATACTCTGTCCGCCATACTGTGAGCTAGCAATCTGTGCGATACTCTGTGTCGCAATATTACATGCAGTAGAAAAACTCTTTGGACGATCAATCATGGTTTCACTTATAACAGTACCATTCTCCAACATATCCTCTAAATTCACCAAGCAACAGTTATGCATATGCTGCGCAAAATAATCCGAATCATGGAAATGTATAATACCCGCCTCGTGTGCTTTCACAATCTTATCCGGAAGAAGAAATCTCTTCGTAATATCCTTACTTACCTCACCAGCCATATAATCACGCTGCACACTATTTACAACCGGATTCTTGTTAGAATTCTCCTGCTTCACTTCCTCGTTATTACATTCAATTAGGCTCAAAATCTGCTCATCTGTAGAATTCGCCTTACGAACCAATGCACGTCTATAACGATAAGTAATATACTTTCTAGCCACCTCAAAGGACTGTGTTTCCATAATCTCATTCTCAACCAAGTCCTGGATTTCTTCCACACTAAATGTGCGGTTCATGCTACTACAGGTAAGGGTAACCTTCTTCGCAATCTCTTTAATCTGCTCTGCTGTAAGACGGTCTGTCTCTGCCACTTCCTTATTTGCCTTCTCTACCGCCGCAACAATCTTCGTGATATCAAATTCGACCTCAGTACCGCTTCGCTTAATAATTCTCATAATTCCCATCCTCTCAATACATTTCTTTTGTGTGCAAACTTCATGCATTCCATATAAAGTGTCAGAATTTATCTTTCAACACAACATCTTGTGTTATTGTATATTATCCATACACAAAAAGCAAGGGTGGATTTTTACCAAATCCACCCATACGCAACGCATTTCCGTACCACTTATGCAATATGCACAATCTTTTTCAGCAATATTACAACAGCACCTATTTTCCCACACGTTCTTCAATATAATGTTCGATCAGTTCTACCGTCTTTTCTACTCCAAGCTTACTATCATTCACACACAAATCATATCCTCGTGAGTCTCCCCACTTCACATCTGAGTGACGATTGTGATATGCCTTCCTTCTGAGGTCATGCCTTTTCATTTTTTTCAAAGCCTCTTTTTCACTCAGGTTAAACTTCTTCATAACATTCTTTAATTTGTCCTCTTTATCACCAAGAATAAATATTTTTATCAATCCATCCCGATCCTTTAATGCAGTCTCTGCACATCTACCTACTACAACAAAGGATTCACCAGTATCTGCTTTCTTTCGCAAAAATTCTGTCTGCATATGTACCATCGCATCTTCCATCGAATTCGAATGACCATTTACTCTTCTAGATACAAATGGAAGCTTCGGACTCTCATCATATTTTTCCAAACTTCTCACATCAATTCCCGTTTCTTCTGCAACATGGTCTAACAATGCTCTATCGTATAAATGAATCCCTAAATCCTCTGCTATCATAGCCGCTATATGGTGTCCACCCGTTCCAAATTCACGACTAATGGA
>JAGAQX010000066.1 GCA_017622535.1 Lachnospiraceae bacterium
CCTGCAATCATGATTACCCAGGAAAGAATATTGCTAAGCAATGCACTTCCACTTTCATTCACTGCAATATAATCTACTTCGCCCTTCTCTTTTGCCGCTTCTAAGCGATCTACCAGATACAAATCCGAAATTCTTGTAACATAATATATTTTGTCACGTTTCGAACCATCCTTATCCCTTGGTTCCACCTCAATGGTAGAGCCATAAATGCGAACCATTTCCGCCTCACCATTATTCAGCATATCTAAAAACTGACCATAGGAAATCTCTTCTTTACGACTCTCCTGAATCCTTGTATATGCATAGAAAAAAAGAAGCGTCAATCCAACCGACAAAATTAACATAAATATAAAACTGCGGTTAGGCGACTTCTTATTGTTATCGTTCTGCTTATTATTTTGCTGCTTATTATTATCTTCCAATTGTTTTATCCTCCTAAACATCTATTTTCATCATTCCTGTATCAATGAATATACAATTAATTTTCCAACAATATTCAATATTATAAGGGTATTCCACAAAATTAGCAATTCCAATTTCTTGTATATTGTGTGAACTCATAGTTTATCATTGATGGTATCTGTTTGCGAATAATCTGATACCTTTTCATAAATAATAATACTAAAAATAAATTTTAGAATTATCGACTTCGAAATTGTGCACACAATTTCACATAACCGTAAATTTGAAGACCAGCACACATTCTGAAGTTTTTCCCGTCAGGAGGTTACTTACATGGAATATATCACAATCATGTGGCAAGCTTTCTTTTCCGTCATATCTCTTTTCATTTTAACTAAAATTATGGGATATCGACAAATCTCTAACATGAGTGTATTCGACTATATTAACAGCATCACCATCGGTTCCATCGCAGCTGAAATGGCAACCGACATGGGCGGAGACTACTTAAAATGTCTAACCGCCATGATCGTATATGCCATTGTCGCTGTTGTACTTTCAAAAGTATGTCAAAAATCCATATCTTTGCGGCGTCTAATCAACGGAAAGGCTATTACCTTATATCTGCACGGAAAGCTATACAAAGAGAACTTAAAAAAAGCAAAAATGGATATAGATGAACTATTAATTGAATGTAGAATTAATGGTTATTTTGATTTGTCACAAATCGAGGCAATTGTACTAGAGCCAAATGGTAAAATAAGCATACTCCCTATAACGGAAAACAAACCCGTCACACCGAAGGACCTTGGCATCACTCCTATCCAAGAGGAGATGTTCGCCAATATCATCGTGGACGGGCAAATTCTCAACTATAATCTTAAACATATTGGTCGAGACACCGAATGGCTCCACCAACAGCTGGCAATTCATAATATTAAAAGTGTAAATGATGTCTTTCTTGCCATCTGTGACCGGCAAGGCAACCTTCATGTGTATGAACAAATCAACCACATTATAGATAAAGACGTGTTAGGGTAAATTTCGATTAAGCACTATTTATCTTCTGTCTCATCGGCACCCACTACCATTTCGTCAGTTTCTAAAGCTCTGTCATCCTCTAGAACTTCTTCATCCTCTGCAATCACTTCATCTTCTACTTACTCTTCTTCATCTGCAGTTTCTCCATCTTCTGCACATTCTGCAGACATCTCTGCCACCTCACGCTTTGCCTCCGCATAGCTATGTTCCAAATCCACGCTAGGCGACTCGTAGTCCAAAGGTTCTCCATCAAAATGTCTGATTTCCTTCAAGTACGGAGCAAACACATTCTGAAACACCTTACCCATAAAATAGGCAATCACCGCACACAAAATCAATACCCCAAATGCTGCAACCACCATATTGGTCAACATGAAATAAACACCCAAGCCAAAAATCATCCATGCAATCAAGGTAGAAGGCAAATGAGAAATCGCCATCACTAAAGAATTTACAACCATCATCATGGTTGTATTCTCAAACTTAGCAATCATCGGCCAAATATATGTGAAAATACAAAGATACGCAAGACAAACCAAGGCAAAAACAATGACAATAGCCATAAATATAACACTGTCATCCACCTTACTTTGCTGATATATCATCCAACCCGTAGCAGCAAAAAATGCCCCTACTACCAACATAACTAACCATACAACCGTAGACTGCTTGAAATTCTGCTTAAAGCTTCTTGTGTACATCTTAATCAGCTTGGAATTCTGTGTATCCCATCCTGTCACCATAACATATTGTAACGACGTCAGCGCAGCTCCTATAGTAAATATAGGAAGACAGCTAATCACAAACAACACATTCAATACTACTAAATCAACCAATGTACTTAAAAATTTAAATACTGGGTTATCTAAATTAAACAATCCCGAAAGCATAACTCTTACTCCTCACTTTTTCATATATACAATCAAACCATCATTTCTCAATTAATCAAACTATACAAGTAGCAAAACTCCACAATGATGGCTACAATTCAACATTACAATATTATCCTACCTTCCGTTATTGTTCAAGTGATTTTTTAATGAATTTATATTCGGCTTTTCCTTGACAAACTTCCTAAAAAAGATACACTATTGTATAGGTGTATTTACATTTATTTTGTATATATTTACATCAACATTAACGGAGGGCTTTCACTAAGAAATCCCATAAGAAAGGAATACTAACTATATGAAAACACCATTTGTTAACAAAGAGCAATTAGAAGCCATCTGTGCTTCCTATCCAACTCCATTTCATTTATACGATGAGAAGGGAATTCGTGAAAACGCACGCAAATTACAGCAAGCATTCTCATGGAACAAGGGTTATAAGGAATATTTTGCAGTTAAGGCTACTCCAAACCCTACTATTCTTCGCATTTTAAAGGAAGAGGGTTGTGGAACAGACTGCTCTTCTTATACAGAACTATTAATGTCTGAAAAATGTGGATTTGCAGGCAGTGACATCATGTTTTCTTCTAACGAGACACCTGCGGAAGACTTCCAGCTTGCAGCTAAGCTCGGCGCAACCATCAACTTAGATGACATTACACATATTGATTTTTTGAAGGAAACAATTGGAGAAATCCCAAAACGAATCAGCTGCCGTTTCAACCCAGGCGGTAAGTTTGCTGTCGCCAACACCATTATGGATAATCCTGGCGATGCAAAATACGGTTTAACCCGCCCACAAATGACAGAGGC
>JAGAQX010000067.1 GCA_017622535.1 Lachnospiraceae bacterium
AGTTGTTATCTGTGATATTGATTTCTTTAAAAAGGTGAATGATACATATGGTCACAATGCAGGTGACGCGGTGCTACAAATGGTAGCAGCAACTTTACAGGAAAGTGTAGTGGGGGTAGCTACCAATTTACAAAATGAGGCTATGGATGGTGCGGCATTCCGTTGGGGAGGAGAGGAGTTTATCTTCCTTTTACCTGGAAAGGATGCAATGCAAGCGAAGGATATAGCGGATAGGATTCGTCAGGCTGTGGAACAGAAGGTTTGCCATTTTGACGGACAGGATATTCGAGTGACGATGTCCTTTGGTGTACAAGAGTTAGATGGTGCACGTGGTGTAGAAACAAACATTGAAGAGGCAGATGCAAAGTTGTATGAGGCCAAGACAAGCGGACGTAATCGTGTTGTCTGCTAAGAGGAAGGAATATTGCTAGAAAATATATGCTTGGTTAGGAGGTTTGCCTATGGCAAATGCGAAAACGGTATTTGTGAGTTATAGCTCTGAAGACCGCAAACTTGTGAATACAATTGTGAATATGCTGAAGACAGAAGGAATTGCTTATTGGAAAGCGCCAGAGATGATTCCGGCAGGGTCTAGCTATGCGAGAGAGATACCTCGTGCAATTAAGGAGTGTGAGGTGTTTCTGTTAGTGTTGTCCAGAACTTCCCAGAAATCCATTTGGGTAGAGAAAGAGATTGACAGTGCAATCTCTCACCGTAAGACAATAATTCCATTTCAGATTGATGATATACCGCTGAATGACACCTTTCGTTTCTACCTTAACAACGTACAGATGATTTCATATGCGCTAGATGGTGAAGAAGCCATGGATGAATTAAAGAGGCAGTTGAATCAGTTAGTGAAGGATAGTCAAAGTGAACAGTCCAATGTGATTTCAGAGAGTACAAGTCAATTTGGCAGTGATAAGAGTTCTGTTACAGTATCGAATATAACTGTGCAGAATAAGGATATGAACAAACAACATCAAAAAAGGAGCATGTCTCGTAAGGCAGATTCCAATGCGCTGCGTATGAATCGCATTCCATTGGAATGTGATCATTGTGGTAGCAAGCTTTTGGAAAATGTGACAATGGGAACCTATCGTTGTCGTGATTGTGGTAAGGATAGTTATGATGATTTTCAGACAATTCGTAATTATCTAGATGTTGTAGGAACAGCGCCAGCGGCTGTTATTGAGCGCAGCACAGGAGTGCCAAGACGAATTATTGAATATTTTTTCCGGGATGAATATTTAGAAATTCCTAAAAATTCACCGATACGTGTGCCGTGTGAGAGATGCGGCGCGCCGATTCGAACAGGTACTTTGTGTGATGCATGCAAGAGTGGTGCGAATAAGGACAAAAAGAATGACCGGAAAGGGGCATGGCATTCTTTGTATTAGGAGGGACAGTTTGGAAAAAATAATCTGGGTGATCGGTAATAATCGAAAAGAGATGATAGAGGCGCAGCGGCAGATTAATTCTACTGGAAGTATGCGTGCTTTTTGTATGCTATCATTTGAGGCTGTGGAAAAGGCAGTTGAGAAGGCTTATGCTTCTCAAAGCGCTCAGGTGCGCTCGCAGATTAGTACCCCATCCTTGATTGTATTAGATTATGTGATGGCAAATAAGGAGGAATGGAAGCTATTGCTTTTTTTGAAAAATCAGCAGGTGTTGGCAGGTGTTCCTCTTTTCTTTATGACAGAAAGTCGTAACGAAGAATTAGATGAGGAGTGTTATGTCAGAGGTGCGACAGTTGTGCTTACAAAGCCATTTACACGGGTGGCAATTCTTCGTATGGAACGAATTGCATGGCAGCATGAGGTTACAAAGAATTATGAGAAAATGCTGCAAAAGCAGGCAGGAGATTTACAGTCTGCCCGTGAAATTATGCGGTTGAACCAGCAACTGGAAGCAAGAAATGAACTCTTATACCAGATTTTTGGACGTTATTTTTCAGATAAAGTGTTAGATATGATTTTGGATAATCCCCAAGGCGCAGCAATTGGCGGGGAGAAGCGGGAACTGACAGTTATGATGTCGGATTTAAGAGGATTTACATCTCTATCCGAGGAGTTAGGACCAGAGGCAGTAACGATTTTGCTGAACTACTATTTTGGAAAAATGGCAGAAGCAATTAATGGTTATGGTGGAACGATTATAGAATTTTTGGGAGATGCAGTTTTGGCTGTGTTTGGTGCACCGATGAATTCGGAACAGCAGACAGAATGTGCAATTGCAGCTGCGATTACGATGCAGAACAAGATGGGAGAGGTAAACCGTTTCTGTGAAAAAAAGGGTTTTCCAACCTTGGAGATGGGAATTGGAATCCATCGTGGAGAAGCCTTTATCGGTAATGTAGGTTCAGAGAAGATGATGCGTTATAATGTAATAGGACGAATTGTCAATGAATGTTCCCGTATTGAGAATTATAGTGTAGGTGGACAGGTGTTGGTGTCTAAGGAAGCTTTGGATTGTGTGGATTGTCCTGTAGAAGTGCACAATCACATGGAGATTTTGGCAAAGGGTGTTCCGAAGCCTGTACAGCTTTCAGAGGTGATTGGTATCGGTGGCGAATATCAGCTACGTATTGCTAATGTGGAATTTGATGTTATGAAGCCGGCGGAGGAATTGATTGTTTTTAACATGTCTCCAATTGAGGAGAAACGCGTCAAGGAAGAGACTGTGCCGGGGCGTTTGCTGGAATTTTCGTGCAAGCGTGCTATTGTAGAGTTGTATGATTTCCAGGCGGAGCTTAAGGTATATTCCGATGTGGAGATTTTTGCAGCGGGACAGGATGGAAAAGCAGTCTTTACCGGTGTATATGCAAAGGTAGTGGAGAGACATTTTAATATGGTAACCTTGCATTTTACACATGTCAGCAGAAGCTTCCAGAGGTTTGCAGGAATGGAAATTGAGGGTGCTGTAAAGGTGAATGGAGAAGAGTAGGAGGGCTTGCTATGAGACCGAATAATTATGGGTTTGCTATGGTGGATATAGCAAATGAACAGTTGAATATAAAGCAATGCTATCGCTATGAGAAAGATGCGCTTGTTGTGGCTGAGATTTCATGTGAAGTGGGCGACAGATTGATGAATGAATATCTCGGTGAAGCGGGAAGTATGGGACGGTTAGATACAGATAGTACTGAGAAGACAAGAGAGAGGTATAGAGATATATTGCATGCATTAGATTGTCATTTACTCTTGTTGGTGTGGAAATCTCAGGATGAAGACAGGCTATTATTTATTAGTGATACGAGGCGGGTACGTGCGCTGGAGTTTATTGATTATCTTATCGCAGAGTTTGGTTTGGTAAGAGGAAATGCAGAATATGCCAGCGGGCAGATTTCTTCGGCAATTCTTGCGGTTCAGCTTTCAGGTATGGATTTATCGAATACAATGGAGTACTTTTTGCAAATGACAATGTCTTATTACGAAGATTGTCATTGGGTTGAAGCTGCAAAGTATGGTGTGATTCATTGTGATGAGATTGCAAGAATGACAAAGTATTACAAAAAGAAGATAGCCTGGGCATATGTGAAGTCTACAGATGTGGTACCCCAAGGGGAACAAGTCCGAATTAAGTCTTTGGAAAATGAATCTGGTATGTTGCTGACCGCGGATGAAGATACCTATATTATGATTGGATGTCGTGGTGAAGTGTATGATATTAAGAGAGAGAAATTTGAACGCACTTATGAAGCAACGGATGAAGCGTTAGATGTGTTTGAGCAAATGCTTGACTTTCTTCCGGCAATTGAGAAGGTATCGGATGGAGATTATATTAGTTTGGATGATGTGGCTAATCTGTGCTATCCAAGACGTGGAGCTGGTATCTATGCTAGTGAGTTATCAAGCCGTACCAAGGTATTTCCAGCAAATGATAGCATGGAATATTTCCTTGGTAGACCGGGAGATTATATGGCGGTGAGATTGGATGATTTTACCGATATTTATGTGATTCAAAGAGAGATTTTCCTACAGACCTATGAGCAAGAACAATAGAAGTAATAGACCGCTATCGTTGTTTTCTTGTTGCTTTTTATTGTCCAATGATTTGTAAATCTGGTCTCTGGGTAAGTATTATTAGCTCTTCCTCAGAACGATTCGTTTGTAAAATGTATTGATTTTTGTTGTTGAATGAAATTGTCACCTCTTTTGTAAATTTATGGCTCTCCGTTCCCAGTTCGCGAATAATGAAACTAGCGTTATATTTCTGCAAGGTTTCGTAAGTATTCAACATTCCAATACCGCTGCCACCGTCTTTGTGACGAGTGGTGATTTGTTCTAGGCCCCATTTACATAGAACTTCTGTTGTAAATGGAACACCACTATCATAAATGCTAATTGTGTAGACGTTTGATACAATCCCGATGCTTAGAAGAATGTAACGTCCATTGTTTGCTTGTGTTGCATGATAAGCATCATCTAAAAGGTCTTGGATGAGAGTTTCTAAATCGTATTCTTCTATAATATTTTCAATCAGATATGGTACATTACAGTCGATGTTAGTTTGAAATCCTATACCATTTTTAACGACTTCGCTTTGAAAGTATTTCAAATATTGATCGATACTTAGTACATTTGTCAGAGTTAGTTTTTGACATAGCGTATCTTGCTTTTGTATTAATTCTCTACGTTCTTTTGAAAGCTTGGAGAGACGCTCTATTATCTGATTTCCCTCCCACAGTATATTATGGTCCGTAATAGAGTTATTTGTTATAAAGGTATGTACAGAATGCTCTAGTGTCGGAATAAGTTTATTATCTTTGTGTACGATTTTTGAAAGTTGTCTATTTTCCTCCTTTAATCGAATAATCTCTTCTGATTGTTGGGCGATTAGTTGGTTCAAATTCAAAATATCTCTATCTTTGAGTTTGTCCATATAGGTTTTGGTTAGACTATTTCTCCAATAGTAATAAATGAGTAGTGAGAGCAGAAGCAGAATACAAAATAGTGGCAGCAAATTATATTTATAATTATGATAGCTTATGAATACAGATAATGAAATAATAACTATGCTAATTATAAGTCCTAGGATAGCGTGTATATCCTTTTTTAAAAAAGGCATTCCGTTTTTAAAGCGATCAAATTTGAATGGCAATCTCATTAAAAATATCTGCAATAAAAGACAAAGGATTTGAAGTATGATATGTGTCGGAGTTTCAAATAAGGATATTGCAACAGCTCCGACGATTGCTGATGTAACAGCTAATAGCACATAACTAATAGATAATGCTAAAGTGACGGTTGTTATAGATGTTGAGATTTTCATATTACAGCTCCAAGCTAAAAAGAGTATTAGTGAAAAAATTACAATAATTATGCTGGGGAAAATGAAGCTACTGTCTAAATATGTTGATAAAGTAGCTAATACCACTACATAAAAAGACATAACTATTTTTTTCTTTGTATTTAGGTGTATATTTAATAATTTTACATAATAGTATATTGTGCAGATAAGTATTCCAAAGTTCTTGATAAAAATAGTCATAATACTCCTTTGTTACAACAAAAACCACCTAGAACTAACGTAGCGAATTAATTTATGAAACAAGGTAAATTTTATATCCTTCTGAAAAAAGAAGGAGGAAACGCTATGTTAGAAAAATGGTGGGAAGTAGTTTGGCACTTGTTTACAGGTCGCTAATTAACTAAGCTGGATGAATATCCAGCTTTTTTAATACCCATTTTTTAGTTTGTTGGCATAATAGTATACAAACTCTGTTAGAGTAGGGACCCCTTTTTCAGAACTGATTTTAGCGGTGTAATTGCTAAGTAGATCTTCGATGTCGGTGGAACGCCAAGCCCTATTTATGGCATTTTGGATTGCACGTTCTACGCTGGCGGTTGTTTTTGAATAATTCTGTCCCACGGTAACACAAATATTGGTATTTTGACCGTTTAATGCTAAGAAAATGGCATCAATGAGATATTGGTAACCGTTATACTTAGGATTGATGCCAATCTTATTGATTTCAAGGGCAATGCGTTTCTTGGTTCGTTTTTCATATTGAGCAGGTGATTCCACGGTCTCACATGCGACATTCTGTTTGTTGCGATGACTATGAATGATTGCTTTCATCATGCAAAGGAAATCAATGGCGTTTGCCTCCGAATAATCGTCTTTATGTTTAGACATGATGAAATCAGCACCATATTGTCTGGCATAGTCATAGGTAGTGGGACTAGAGATATTTGTTGTAACCAATATATAAGGCAAATAAGGAATATCAGCGTTTTTCAATTCATGTAAAAAGGATAGACCATTACCTTTGCCGTCGTTTAATTCCAAATCTAAAATGACAGCATCTGGATAATATTGGCTTACAAGCTCTAATGCACGGTATGAATTGTTTGTAACACCAACAATAGAGATGTTATCGTTTGTATCGGCGTATTCTGCAAAGCGTGCGCATGCTTCTATATCATCTTCCACTATAAGTATATTCAAAGTTTTTTCCATGTTTGTACACCTTTCTTTTTTTGTATATCTTGTATTATACGCTACTTCTCAACAAAAACCAACATGAATTAACGGAAATGTTGGACAGATTTTTATTTTCTCAGTTAAACCGCAGGTTCAATGACATAGCTTCTTTCACGTGTTAGACTTAGTCTACAATCGAATAACGGATAGACGCATACAGCAAACCTTTATTACTTTATTGGTGGTAAAATTTATAATGATTAGGATATTAATGAGTATTTATATTTTTGCGTCTAGTAATACGAAAAGGAGGAAGCTTATGAAGAGATCAGCACGATTTGATAATGATGACGTGAAGAAAGCGTTGAATGAAGTGGACACAGCTACAACAAGACCTGTGAGTCCATCTCCAAGTAAAGCAGTTCATTTCATGAAGAATTATAATAACAAATCGGTAACGGAGAATGGTGCAATCGCCTATAAAACTACCACTCATCCATTGTTGGATATGAACTTTATGGTTTCTTCCTTTCGTGATTGGAACGAAGAGGATATTGTGAAGTTATTTGTAACCGCATATTATGAGGATCGCGTACATGCGGTTAAATGGTTATTTTATCTTCGCGATGTGTTAGAAGGTTTGGGTGAGAGAAGAACCTTTCGCGTATGCCTTTCCTATTTGGTGCATTCTCATCAAGAGGTTGCATTAGCAATTATGTCGTTGATACCTGAATATGGAAGATATGATGATTTGATGGTTTATGTTGATTCTCCTCTATGTCGTCAGGTTTGCGTGTTTATGAAGAGACAACTGAATAAGGATATTGCAAATATGAAGGCAGGATTGCCAATTTCATTGTTGGCTAAGTGGTTGCCAAGCAACAATACCTCGTCAAAGAAAGCACGCAGACTTGCGAGAATCATTACAAAGAATTTTAGTATGACAGAGAGAGAATACCGAAAGACATTATCCGAATTGCGAAGATATTTGGATGTGGTGGAGGTTAAGATTTCGGCATCCGAATGGTCTGAGGTGAATTATGAGACTTTGCCAGCTAAAGCAAATATGAAGTATGAAGAAGCATTTGAAAAGCATGACGAGGAACGAAGACAGAAGTATTTGTTAGATGCATTTATGGGTGATGGCAAATTGAATGTTAATGGGTTGGCCCCTCATGAGCTTGTACACAGACTTATGGAGAGACGTAATAGAGGTTTCCTAAAGGATGACTTGCTGGTGGAAGCTTTATGGATGCATGTTCGCGATAACGGATTTGCGAACGAATGGGGTTTAGAAGATTGTATCGTTGTGGCAGATGGTTCAGGGAGTATGTATAGTCATGTGTCAGGTAGTACAAATATACGTGCAATAGAAGTTTGCAATGCATTGGCAATCTATTTTGCAGAGCAGTTAAAGGGCGTGTTTCATGACATGGCTATTACCTTTAGTGAGAATCCTCAGTTTGTAGACTTGAGTAAGGGGACAAGTCTGAAGGAACGATTAGACATTATGTTTTCCCACAATGAAGTAGCAAATACTAATGTGGAAGCTGTGTTTGATATGCTATTAGATATGGCTGTGTCCAAACAGGTTCCTCCGGAGCAAATGCCGAAACAGGTGTTGATTATCTCTGACATGGAATTCGATGAGGCAACCAATAAGAGACTTTATAACTGGATACCGGGAAAAGGTTATGATAAGGAACGTTCTCCATTTACTCAGGCGTTGTTTGATGTTATTGAACAGCGTTATCATGAGGCTGGCTATGTTATTCCGAGATTGATTTTCTGGAATGTGTGTGGCCGTTCAAATACCATTCCGAAGGTGGAGGGAGATAGTGGTATTTGCCTATTATCTGGTTTTTCGCAGAATGCAATCAAAGTAGCAGCGCACAGAGAAGTGAAGGATCCTTTTGAATGTCTGTTGAAGACTTTGGATGCACCTCGTTATGATAAGGTACAGCGGGCTTTAGATGAACTGCAGCTTCCCAACGCACAATGAAAGTGGTGTCATAATTTATCTTGATAATAAGAATAGTATAATAATAAAATCCTGGTAGGAAACTACCGGGATTTTTTATCTATGTAAAATTGTTATAGTTTCTTGGTTGAATGTTATATCACATAAATGACAAATATGTTATTGTTGCTATTAGTAAAACAGATGGATAAGAGGGCTATTGTGCCCTTTATAGAAATGCAAGAAAGTCATATAAATATAGTAATAAGGAGGATATCATTTATGGGAAACAGTAATGTTGTGGATATGACCAAAGGGAATGTGACCAAGCTTTTGTTACAATTTACAATTCCGTTATTAGTGGGTAATCTTGTACAGCAATTTTATAATATTGTAGATTCAATTGTTGTTGGAAAATATGTAGGATCGAAGGCATTAGGTGCAGTTGGTGCAGTAGGTAATGTGATGTTCATTTTCTTTGCACTGTGCATGGGTTTATCTGCAGGAGTTGGAATTCTTGTGGCACAGTATTTTGGTGCAGATGATTATGAGAAGGTAAAGAAGACCATTATTAATTGCGTTTACGTTGTGGGTAGTGCAGGTATTTTAATGAGTATTTTGTCTGTGGTATTTGCACCTACCATTTTGACTTGGATGAACACACCTGCAGAGAATTATCAATATGCGTTAGATTATATGAGAATTACAGGAGCTGCTACCATTGTTGTGGCTGCGTACAATGCGATATCAGCAATTTTACGTGCATTGGGAGATTCTAAAACACCTTTAATCTTCCTTGCGATAGCAAGTGTGTTAAACATTGTACTTGATTTTGTATTTGTATTGGGGTTCGGTATGGGTGTAGAAGGTGCGGCCCTAGCAACGGCAATTAGTCAATGTGTTTCTGCTGTAGGTTCTATTTTGGTTGCAGTATGGAAAAATCCGTTCTTCCGTTTTGAAAGAAGTCATTTCAGAGCAGATAAGACCTTGATTCGAGATATTTATGGATTAGGATTACCAATGGCAGGACAGAATGTTATGATTTCTTTATCCTGTGTGTTGTTACAGAGTGTTGTAAATGGATACGGCGCAGTTGTGATGGCTGCTTATACCGCTACTAGTCGTGTGGAACAATTGGTACACCAACCATTTAATTCATTGGGAATGGCAGCTTCTACTTTTGCAGGACAGAATATGGGTGCTGGATTGCATGAGAGAGTGAAAGAGGGCAATCGCAAGGCAATGAAGGTGATGGTCGCATTTTCTGCTATAATGATGGGTGTCATGATGGTGCTTGGTGAGTTTATTGTTGGATTTTTTGTGGAAGAACAAGAAATTATTGCTATGGGTGCAACAGGACTTCGCATTACCAGCGTAATGTATGTAGCTCTTGGTGTAATTTATGTAATGCGTGGTACCTTGAATGGTCTTGGTGATGCAAAATATGCCTTGGTAAATGGTATATGCGAAGTAGTAGGAAGAATTGTGTTTGCGGCTATTCTTACAAGTATTCCGTTTGTTGGATTTTGGAGTGTATGGTTGACAAACGGATTTACATGGATTTTGGCCGGCGCGGCAGGATATATTCGTTTCAAACAGGGGAAATGGAAAAATCGTTCGATTGTAGATAAGGAAAGCATGAATTCAAATGAGAAGATCTCTAGAGTGGAGAAGGAGTTGCGCAGCGCTTGTTAATGTGAGAAAATATGGTGTAGTTATATGTTTTGCCAGGTGGAGTATAACAACGAGTGAAGTAGTAGTTGGATACGGTAAGATATAGTTGGGGAATATAATATGGAATAGGAGGGTTACGATGAAATTTGCTATTTTGGCACCCGGTAAGATTGCGCAGAGTATGGCGGAAGCACTGCAAGGCTTAAAGGAGCAAAGTGTACAGGAATCGCAATGTATTGCTGAGGAGCTTGGTGTGGACACATCTGCCATTGAGTTGTATGCAGTTGCTTCTCGTAGTATGGAAAGAGCAGAAGAATTTGCAAAACAGTGGGGATTCGAAAAGGCTTATGGCTCCTATGAGGAGATGCTAGATGATGAAGCAGTGGATATTGTGTACGTGGCATCACCACATTCTTATCATTTTGTGCATACGAAAATGTGCTTAGAGCATGGGAAACATGTATTAGTGGAAAAACCCTTTACAGTGAACGCCCAGCAGGCGCAGGAATTGATTTCACTTTCGAAAGACAAGGGTGTGTTGTTGGCAGAGGCGATATGGACTCGTTATATGCCAAGTCGCAGTATGCTGAATGAGGTTCTAGACAGTGGGGTGATTGGAACGCCGACATCCTTAGTGGCGAATTTGGGTTATCCTATGAGACATAAGGAACGCTTGTGTAAGCCAGAGCTTGCGGGTGGTGCATTGTTAGATGTGGGCGTTTATCCAATTCATTTTTCATTGATGGTATTTCGAAGTAGAATTACGAAATTAGACGCTACTGCGGTGATGTCACCAGAAGGGGTAGATTGGACTAATAGTGTAACATTTACTTTCGATAATGGAGAATTAGCAGTGCTACACAGCACCATGTTGTCACCGACAGACCGATTGGGTGTTATTTATGGCGACAAGGGATATGTGGAAGTTTTGAATATTAATAATTGTGAAGCAATACGAGTGTATAATACCGAGCACAAGATGATTGCAACACATAAGGTTCCGGAGCAAATTAATGGATATGAGTATGAGGTGCTTGCCTGTATGAAAGCGATTGCCCAGGGAGAGATTGAGTGTGGGGATATGCCCCATAGTGAGACCTTGAGGGTGATGCAGATTTTAGATTCCATACGCGCAAAATGGGGAATGCGATATCCTTGTGAGTAGATATAGATAGGATTTAAAAGGATTTTGAACGTTACATTACAAAGGGCTTTGCAGGTATCATGGATGATATCCTTGTAATTGTTTTATAATATGCAATATAACAATGCGAATAATAAAATGTAATAATATGGAGGAGTTTACTTATGGAGAATTTTAATTTTTACAGTCCAACTGAGTTTGTGTTTGGAAAGGAAAGAGAAGCAGAGTGCGGAGCGTTGGTAAAGAAATATGGTGGAACAAAGGTCCTGATTCATTACGGTTCTGGCTCAGCAGTTCGTTCTGGTCTGTTGGATAGAGTTAAGAAATCCTTAGAGGAGCAGGGAATTGCCTATGTAGAGCTGGGTGGAGTTCAGCCGAATCCACGCGATACTAAGATTTACGAGGGAATCGAGCTTTGCCGTAAGGAGGGTGTGGATTTCATTTTGTCTGTTGGTGGTGGCTCTTGTATTGATAGTTCTAAGGGTATTGCGCTTGGAGTACCTTATGAAGGTGATTTCTGGGATTTCTATGGAACGGGCAAAGCGGTAGAGAAAGCATTACCAATTGGAACGGTATTGACAATTGCGGCTGCGGGAAGCGAGGGTTCTGGAGCATCTGTAGTTACAAAGGAAGATGGAATGCTGAAGCGTGATGTGGGATCCGACTTGTTGCGTCCAAGATTTTCTGTTTTGAATCCAGAGCTTACCTGTACATTGCCAGCTTACCAAACTGCTTGTGGCGCAACGGATATTATGGCCCATGTGTTTGAGAGATATTTTACCAATACTAAGGAAGTAGAGATTACAGATCGTTTATGTGAGGCTGTGTTATTAACAATGATAAAGGAAACTCCGCGTGTAATGGAAGATCCAAATAATTACGAGGCAAGAGCAAATATTATGTGGGCAGGCACAGTGGCACACAATGACATTGTTGGTGTAGGACGTAGCCAGGATTGGAATAGTCATGGCTTGGAACATGAATTATCTGGTTTATATGATTGTGCCCATGGTGCAGGTTTGGCAGTAGTGATGCCTGCATGGATGGAATATGTAATGCAGCATGATGTGATGCGTTTTGCCCAGGCAGCCGTTCGTGTATGGGGATGTGAAATGAACTTTGCAAATCCAGAAGCGACAGCAAAGGAGGGTATTGCTGCATTTAGAAAATTCCTTGTATCCATTGGAATGCCGATTAATTTTGAACAGTTAGGAGCGAAGGAAGAAGATATTCCAAAGCTTGTCGAGGTGCTTGGTATTGGCGACGGAGTTCGTGGAGGTTTCATGGAATTGAATGCAGAAGATGTTGCTAATATATATAAGATTGCAGCGCATGCAACTGTGTAATTAATAGAATAAGATATAATATGAATCCACCGTAGATTGCTGCGGTGGATTTATTTAATAGGTGATGATATAATCGATGCAATGGAAATTGAATTTTGCATTCAATGACAACCCCGAATCTATAACATATAATAAAGAAAAGTTATAGGGTTAGGATGAATGAATATAGATGAATGGATATAGATGAATGGATATAGATGAATGGATATAGAATGAATAGAGTTAGAATTAGCATTTTGTTGAAGTGATTGAAAAGAAGTATGAATGAGAAGTGTTTTGTTTCCTGAACCTATAATGGAGTACATATTATAGGAAAGGGGATTAGGCAAATGGATGAAAGGGTATTTGAGATGGAAGAACAGGGGAAGGTGACAATGACTTTAGCTGAATATGAGGCGTTGCCAGAAGATGTCAGGGTTGAACTGATTGAAGGTGAGATTTTTGTGATGGAGGCACCGACGAGAACACATCAGATATTGGTATTTCGTGTTGCGCAACAAATTGCCGAGTATATTGATAAGAAGAAAGGCGATTGTGAAGTGATATTAGCACCATTTGATGTTTTATTAGATGATAATGCAGATAAGCCGACGATTGTGCAGCCAGATGTATTAGTGATTTGTGATAAGGATAAGCTGACAGAACGAAGATGTGAGGGCGCACCAGATTTTGCTATCGAGATTACATCACCATCGGGTATACAAAGAGACTATGTGAAGAAGTTGAATATATACAATGATAAAGGTGTACGTGAATATTGGATTGTCAATCCACAAAGTAGGGTAGTGGAAGTGTATCTACTTGGAGATGATATGCAAGTTTTACATTACACCTTTGAGGATAAGGTTAAGGTCAATATATATGATGATTTGTATATTGATTTTGCAGAATTGAGTCAATATATATGACAATAGATTGATTTTATGGATTTCTTATTGGGTGAAAGGAAGCGTTTTCTTAAGTTAACAGGGAGGGGTTTGATGATTCCAACAATCGATAAATATGCGACAGAAGTACGCTTGAAAGAACTGATGGAGCAACACAATTTAGTCGCTCGAGATATTCAACAATATCTTTCATTAGGTTGTGTACAGACGGTATATCGTTGGTTTGAAGGAGTGAATATTCCAAGCTTAGATAATCTATATGCTTTGAGCGGATTGTTTGGAGTATCTATGGATGATATGGTGGTAGGAACACGTCCGCCATTGAATACGAAAGCGAATGCATTGTTTAAAGAAAGAATGTTATTCTATTGCAAAGCGTTATCACAGACAAAGGTACAAAGACAATCAATAGCATAGTATGATAGACTGGACTATTATGTTGGTATGAAAACATTGTCTTGTAGAATATTTATGGAAATTTATACCACAAGTATAATGGACATCTTCATTATTTTGTGATATAGTGCGATATATAAAGGGAAGTAGCTATGATGGTGTTGTATAGCTATACAAAGAATAAGCGGACGATATGTCCACAGAAAGGAAGTAAGAATCATGTTTACAGTTCAATTAACAAACTTATATCTCGTGAATAATAAACCTGAAGCTATGCATATTTCGGATAGAGAGCATAGTTTAGTTGATGTACATTCTTATAAGATAAGTGTTAAGTGTCGAAGTGAACATGATTATAATAGAGTCATATAGATTAGGATGACAATATAATACATGGACTTTTTGAAGCCGCTTATCTTGTAAGAGATAGGCGGCTTTTGTGTTATAAAATCTGTCAAGCACGAAGAAAATGGTTTATAACACGTAAACTTTAAAACACCTGTATGTAAGAACAAATAAAGATAGACAATGAATACAGGTCATAAGAATAACAAATAATGAAGATAATTTAGGGGGAAATATATATGTTTAATATGCCAACAATAGATATGGTAAAGACGGGCCAGAATATCATAGAATTAAGGAAGCAGAAAGGTCTTTCTGTAAAAGATTTGCAGGAAGTATTTGGTTTTACAACACCACAGGCAATTTACAAATGGCAGCAGGGAAGTGCGTTGCCAACGATAGACAACTTGGTTGTGTTGGCAGCGATTTTCGAAATGTCAGTAGATGATATTTTGGTTATTGATAATGATATACAAATGTCAAAGACGGCATAATTGATAGTAAATATTGTCGAAATGCCAGTATAATGAAAAGAGCTACCACTTGGGGGTGGCTCTTTTGCTTGGTTTGTAAGAAGTATACATGTAAGCAATTTTTGATAATACGATAGCAAGAAAGATAAAGTGTTTTTTTTGCTTTTCTCTTAAAATGAATAAAGAAAATATTTATGTTAGGAGGAGATACCATGTGTAATGGAAAAGTACGAGCTATTAAGGGTGTGCTGTTGATAATGTTGTTATTTGCACTGACAACAGGTTGTGAAAAAAGCAAAGATAATACTGAGGAACCAGGCACGCAAGTACAAATAGATGTTGATTGGACAGAAGACGACAAACAGACATTGCGTTATGTGTTTAACAAGGATTTTGGTGGAGAAGTGGGAGTGTGCCTGCCGTCAGCAGCATTTGTTAATACTACAAGAATGGATATTGTGGAAACACATTTTAACAATGTGACCATGGAAAATGAAATGAAACCAGAAAGCTTGCTAGGGAAAGAGCCTAATATTGGCGAGGATGGCTATCCAATCTTGAATTTTACAGTGGCAGATGACATGTTAAGAAATATTAAAGAATATAATGACACTTGTGCGAAAGAGGAGAAAAAGATTCGCGTAAGAGGTCATGTCCTTGTATGGCATTCTCAGACACCAGAATGGTTTTTCCACGAGGATTATGATGAGTCAAAGGAATATGTAGATTCTGATACAATGCTTGCTAGAATGGAAAATTATATTAAGCAGGTATTGAACCATTATCATGGAGAAGATAGTGAGTTTGAAGGTATGATATATGCATGGGATGTTGTGAATGAAGCAATTAACGATACCGACGGAAAGCTTAGAGCTGATTCATCGTGGTTTCGAGTATTCTATGATGATGAATTTATTATACAGGCATTTGTATTTGCCAATAAGTATGCACCACAAAATGTGAAATTGTTTTACAATGACTACAATGATACCAATGAAAAGAAATGCAAAGGAATTTGTGAGCTGATTAAAACAATTAAAGAAAATCCCGATGCAAGAATCGATGGCATGGGTATGCAGGGACATTATGACATGAATATAAAGCCATCGGAGTTTGAAAAGGCAATTCGCAAATATGCCGAAGTGGTAGATGAGATTCAGATTACAGAGCTGGATATGAAATCTAGTAGTGATTATACAGGATCTGATGTCAATGCGGAATATCAAAAACAGGCGTATAAATATAAGAGTTTATATGACGTGGTTGTTCGCTTGGTGAAGGAAGAACAAATTCCAATTACAGCAATCATTTTTTGGGGTACTGATGATGGGAATTCATGGTTGCAAGATTCCAATTCTGTTGGTGGTTCGGCAGATGGTAGCAGACCACAATGTCCGTTATTATTTGATGCGGCATATCAGCCGAAACCAGCGTTTTGGGCGTTTGCAGATCCGAGCAAATTAGAACCTTTTGTGCAGGAAGAAGTAGCACTTCGGACAGATGACTATGCGTTAGCAAAAACAGTGGAGTGTGAGCTGGATGATTTGAAAATGAATTTCACACCAATTTGGGACGAGGGTGCAGTTAAAGTTAAGGTGTTTGTGAATGATAAATCGAAAGATATCAATGATGCGGTTACAGTATTTGCAGATATGAAAGATAGTCGTTCCGATGGAGCAGATATCATATCGTATACCGTGAAACGAAGCGATACCGATTCGAAAGCAAATGGTTACGAAGCGGAATTTGTGTTTGAGTCCGAAACTGTGCAGTTGTTTTCCACAATTGGATTTGATATTCGTGTTAATGACAATGGAGAGATTCGTTCTTGGAATGACACCGAAAATACACAAGATAGCAGTAGCAAGTTCTATGGCAAGCTTACATTGAAACCATATGCAATCATTCCAAAGGGAACAATTATAGTAGATGGAACAATGGATCCTGTTTGGGAAAATGTAGAACCAATGGAGCTTCGCATGACCACAGCAGAAAGTGCCGAACCTGAAGCAACTGCCAAGGGAAGAGCATTGTGGGATGAAGATGCACTTTATGTGCTAATGGAAGTAAAAGATCCAAACTTAGATGTAACAGGTGGAGAAGTGCACACACAGGATTCGGTGGAAATATTCATCGATGAGTTGAATAACAAATTGTCTTCCTACGACGGCGATGACAAGCAATATCGTGTAAATTGTGAAAATAAGCAATCCTTTAATGGTGTTACTTGTGTGGCAGATTTGATCACATCTGAAACGATACAAACGGAAAATGGCTATATCGTAGAAATGGCCATAGAATGGACGAGACTGCAGCCGGAAGCAGGAAAAATAATTGGTTTCGAAATGCAAATTAATGATTGTAA
>JAGAQX010000007.1 GCA_017622535.1 Lachnospiraceae bacterium
ATATCATGTGGATGACTTTCCTTCAAGGATGCTGCTGAAATCTCAACAAACTCAGCTTTCTCATGAAGCTCTTCAATTGTCTTAGCACCACAATATCCCATACCAGAACGAAGACCACCAAGCAACTGGAATACAGTATCTTCTACTGTTCCCTTGTAAGCCACACGACCTTCTACACCTTCTGGAACTAACTTCTTAGCATTTGCCTGGAAGTAACGATCCTTACTACCATTCTCCATAGCTGCGATAGATCCCATTCCACGATATACCTTGTATTTACGACCCTGGAACAATTCAAAATCTCCAGGAGACTCATCTGTACCTGCAAACAAGCTACCCATCATACATACGTTAGCACCTGCTGCAAGAGCCTTAGTAATATCACCTGAATACTTAATACCACCATCTGCAATAACCGGAATTCCATATTCCTTAGCAATATCATAGGCTTCCATAATTGCTGTAACCTGTGGAACACCGATACCAGCTACAACACGAGTTGTACAGATAGAACCTGGTCCAATACCAATCTTAACTGCATCTACGCCCATCTTAATCATGGCTTCCGCACCACTTCTTGTTGCCACATTACCAGCAATAACCTGTAAATCAGGATACTTCTCACGAATCAACTTAAATGTCTTAAGCACATTAGCAGAATGTCCATGTGCTGTATCAATTACAACTGCATCTACCTTTGACTTCACAAGCTCATCTACACGATCTGTAATATCTGGTGTAACACCAACTGCTGCTGCACAGAGCAATCTACCCTGTGAATCTTTTGCAGAATTTGGATACTTGATTGTCTTCTCAATATCCTTAATGGTAATTAATCCCTTAAGATTATAATTCTCATCTACAATTGGAAGCTTCTCCTTACGTGCCTGGGCAAGAATCTTCTTTGCTTCCTCTAATGTAATGCCTTCTCTAGCTGTAATCAAACCTTCTGAAGTCATAGATTCCTTAATCTTCTTGGAATAATCTGTCTCAAACTTCAAATCACGATTTGTGATAATACCAACAAGCTTTGTTCCCTCACAAATTGGTACACCTGAAATACGGAACTTTGCCATTAACTTATCAGCATCATCTAATGTATGTTCTGGGGAAAGAGAAAATGGATCGGTAATGACACCATTCTCTGAACGCTTAACCTTGTCAACCTCTTCAGCCTGTGCCTCAATTGACATATTCTTGTGAATAACACCGATACCACCCTGTCTAGCCATAGCAATTGCCATTCTGTGCTCTGTAACGGTATCCATACCAGAACTCATAAGTGGAATCTGTAACTGAATCTTCTTTGTAAGCTGTGTTCTCAAATCGACGTCATTTGGAATTACCTCTGAATATGCAGGAACTAAAAGCACATCATCAAATGTAATACCTTTTCCAATAATTTTACTCATATCTCCTCTGCCTTTCCTTAAAAATGATATTATAACTATTCAAAACAATCATCAAAGTAACATTCACCTGTTTAGCGTCTTGTTCCAAATGGTTCTGCTACTTCTTTACTCCTCGTACACACAAATGTACAGCTTCAAAAACTCTGCACCCTCAAACATAAGAGGTACAGCAATCGGATCAATATCTGATTTAATTTTTAAATCGGTTCCAATCATGGAAATTGGTGGGGTAATATCAATAATCTTTCCCTGTGTTGAAAATACCGTAGCTGTATTACCCATAATCATATTGCTGAGCTCATTCAATGCTGAACATGCCATCTCATCTAGCTCTGCAATCGGCATGCCAAACATCATCTTGCTAGCAATTGTTTTTGCATTCTCTACGCCCATTGCTAAAACAGCTTGTCCTTTCATCTGTCCCACAACACCTACCGTAATGGTGTAGGTTGGAGCCGCAAATGAAAAATCGGCCATCGCAGGCTTGCCCACAGTCAGCTTCATCTGTGTGACACTCTCAAACACACTCATGGTCGACTGCAAAAATGGATTAATATTATTCACATCCAAAGCTTTTCTCATACTATCCTCTTTCCGCTAAATTGCTATTCACATAATAGACTATTATACATGAAACCGAAATACATATCAAATAAAAAAGCGAAGTTTTTGACATTTTTTGATATTTGTCTATTGTATCATTTGTTTTCTTTTTTGCAAGACCTTTTTTCACAAAATTTTCATATTTTTTCACATTTATTTTTTTGTTTTTTCTTTTGCCTTACTATGTTATACTAAATACGCAATTATGAGCGACTTTTTCATAGTTTACGCAACACTACATATTGGTAAAATTCTAGCACAACATATAATACGCATATCTATTTTATCAATTCAATCAACTTATTTTGTATGTATAACATATGTGAATTTACTTTCCTATTTGAATACATATATTATATAAAACATTTTTTCAGGAGGATTGTATGGGAAATCAATTCAACGAAATATTATCGGACATCGTAAATGCGATTAACAATAATTATACACAATCTGATTTATTACTAGGAAAATCCGATCGTCAGTTACCTGTCCGAAGTACAGTTATTGAAATTTTAGATGACTTGAAACAACTATTATTTCCAGGCTATTTTAGTTCCGAGCACATCGATACAAACAATGCAGCTTATTATACAGGACAAAAACTGTCGGCTTTGCATCACAAAATGAAGAAACAGATTGCCTTGGCACTTGCTTATGACAGCGCAGAAGACATTGCTGCTACTTCTACTGTGATTCAAGAGGATGCAGAAACCATCTGCTGTAACTTCTTAGCCTCTATTCCTACTATTCAGGAAATGTTGTTACTAGATGTACAGGCTGGCTATGATGGGGACCCTGCTGCTGATAGTCGCGAGCAGATTATCTTCTCATACCCTGGTTTTTATGCAATCTTTGTGTATCGTGTTGCACATGAGTTATATAAGATGAAGGTACCATTTATACCTCGAATTATGACCGAGCATGCCCACAACAAAACGGGTATTGATATCAATGCCGGAGCAACCATCGGCAAATACTTCTTTATGGACCACGGAACCGGTATTGTAATCGGTGAAACCACTGTAATTGGCGATTATGTCAAGCTTTATCAGGGTGTTACTTTAGGTGCCTTAAGTACCAGAGGTGGACAGCACCTATCTGGGGTTCGTCGTCATCCAACTATTGAGGATAAGGTTACCATTTATTCCAACGCTACTATCTTAGGTGGAGAAACTGTCATTGGCCGGGAATCCGTTATTGGCGGTGGTGCATTTATTACCAGTTCGATTCCAGCAAAAACAAGAGTTTCTGTAACACCACCAGATTTGTCCATCAAGAATGATACCAAAGCGGAAATATCAGCCACCGCTTATATATACGAAATTTAAGAACATTATAGATAAAGAGGTTATAGCAACATGGTTTTAGCATGCCAGAATATCTCTAAAGCCTACGGCGTTACTGAGATACTTAATAACATTAATTTTCATATAGAAGCAAAAGAAAAGCTTGCCATTGTAGGAGTAAATGGTGCCGGAAAGTCTACTCTTTTGAAAATCATTATGCAAGAGGAAGAAGCCGATGAAGGTCAAGTAGTAATTGGAAAGGATATCTCTATTGGATATCTCGCCCAACATCAAAACGACTACTACGACAAGACCATTTACGAAGAACTAGTAAGTGTAAAACAAAATGTCATTGACTTACAAGAACAAATCCGCCAGTTGGAACAAGATATGAAGCATCTCGAAGGTCAAGAATTGGAAAATGCACTTGAACGTTATACTCGAATGAATCATACCTTTGAACAACAGGATGGATATGCCTTTGAAAGTCAGATTACAGGAATTTTGAAGGGACTTGGATTTACCGAAAGTGATTTTCACCGTCCAGTATCGGAGCTTTCTGGAGGACAAAAAACTAGAGTATCTTTGGGAAGACTTCTACTCTCCCGTCCAGACATTATATTGCTAGATGAGCCAACAAACCACTTGGATTTGAACAGCATTGCATGGCTAGAGGGCTATTTGAAAAACTATGATGGTGCTGTGATTATCGTATCCCACGACCGTTATTTCTTAGATAAAATTGTAACAAAGGTAGTGGAATTAGAACTTACGAAAAGCACCATTTATCACGGCAATTACAGCTACTATGCAAAGAAACGCGAAGAGGTGCGTCTTTCTAAGTATCGAGCTTATATGAACCAGCAGGCAGAGATTAAGCATCAAGAAGAAGTAATTGCAAAGCTGAAACAATTTAACCGCGAGAAATCCATTAAGCGTGCAGAAAGCCGTGAGAAAATGCTGGATAAGATTGAGCGTTTGGATAAGCCACAAGAGGTTCATGACGAAATGCGTCTGTCTCTCACACCAGATATCGAAAGTGGTAACGACGTATTATTGGTGGAAGGACTTGCAAAATCCTACGGTGATAATACTCTATTTACCAATCTTGGTATGGATATCAAACGCGGTGAACATGTGGCTTTGATTGGTAATAACGGAACCGGCAAAACAACGATTCTTAAAATCATCAACCAGTTAATACCAAAGGATGCCGGAAAGATTGTCTTGGGGGCTCAAGTACATGTAGGTTACTATGACCAGGAACATCAGGTACTACATCCTGATAAGACTATTTTTGATGAACTACACGATACTTATCCAAATATGACCAATACCAAAATCCGCAATGTTTTGGCTGCATTTTTATTCACTGGCGAGGATGTATTTAAGGAAATCAAAGATTTGAGCGGTGGTGAGCGAGGACGTGTCAGCCTTGCAAAGCTTATGCTTAGTAATGCAAACTTCTTGATTCTCGATGAGCCAACAAACCACTTGGATATTACATCGAAGGAGATTTTGGAAAATGCGCTA
>JAGAQX010000068.1 GCA_017622535.1 Lachnospiraceae bacterium
ACGATGAAATCTTTAGACAAATAAAGCTAGTAAAATTAAGGTTTTGTGCTGTCTGGAGAATGACAAGAAAAACAGCAATTTGAGGACATTTTCTGAAAAAATTAGGAAATGTCCTTTTGTTATGTTTTTAACTAATAGTTTATTTTTGAAAGAGAAGCTGTGTGATAAAATGTTTATAGCATGGATGGTAAAATGTGAAATGTGATGTTCAAGAAGTATGCTATACAATAATACATATAAAAGGAGATGAGATTGTATGTTACTTACAGAGTTAATCAAGAAATATCCACAACAGTATATTGCAGTAGCCCATACACAAAAGACGTTGGATAATATTATTCAGGAGGCAACGTTAATTAAGGTTTATCCAACGTTGGAGGACGCAAAAAACAGTAAGGAACAAATTCAAGCATATATGAAAAGATATTCTGATTTTGACATTGTATATGGTGATTATGAGGATTATGTTGCAACAAGAAGGCGAGATGTTAAAATTGCACCGACTGAAGAAAAATTGTCGCAGGCGGATATTGATCAGTTGATTGCTGCATTGCAGTAATAATTGTAAATTGGAAAGTAATTTAAGGATGTTTTCTATAGAAGTATAGGAAATGTCCTTTTTACAACTATAAGTTGAATAAGCATGATAATAAACATTCAAAAATTTGAATAAATTAGCAAAGATTGCCATGAGTTGTCCAAACGTTCTGCTACACTGAAAATAGTCTATATTGAAAGGTTGTGGTTTTGATGGAACGAAAGAAGAATTTAGGTCTTGATTTGGAAGCAACAGGTAATCGAATTAACAGAGCTATGAAGAGAAAGGGGTATACACCTCAGATGATTGCAGACATGATGGGTTTGACTTATCAATCGGTGTGGAAGTGGAGTAAGGGTGAGTCGATTCCGGATGTGGAGAATTTGCTTATACTAAGTCGTATACTGGATACTACAATGGATGAGTTAGTTGTAAGTTTTGATTCTTTAGAGCGTAGAATTGAGGATATCGTTTCTGATAAGGTGGATTGGGTGAAGGCAATAGAGAAGAAGAATCTTATGCGTGAGAATGTAATAAGTAAGAGTCGGAAAGTCGACTATTTTATTACTGTGAAGGAAGGAATGGAGCTTTTTGTAGAATGTCAGGGGTGTTCTCCCAATACTAATGGTAGACTGTTAGAGCATTTTAAGAGAATTAGTTAATGTCAAGATGATGGAAGCTGTATATCGAATGTAACATTTGGTATATAGCTTCTTTTTGTATTGTAATATATAAATCTTCAAGTAGCAAAGAAGAAGCTTTTGTGGTATAATGTTCGTGTATTTGTGATGAATGGTAAGTATTTATAAAGAAAGACATCTGTAATGATGGTGACCACATAGGAAGGAGGTTGCAAACATGGTTCGAGAAGAGAACGTGAAACTAATGAGTAAGATAGCGATTTATGAAAAACGAGAAGGAAAACAGGAGATTGCTTTAAGTGGATACTACAAAAGTGATTATGTTAGAATGAATGTTCTAAAGACCGTTGTTTTTGCAACGATTGCATTCTTAGCAGTGGCTGCAGTTGTCGCATTTTATAAGTTGGATTACATATTGGCGAATATTTTTAAAATTGATTATAAGAGTTTGGGTTTGGGTATTTTGTTGATTTATGCAGTTTGGGTTTTGATATACTGGTTGATTGCCAGAATTCTTTATGCATGGCGCTATGAAAAAGCAAGACCCAATATTATTGAGTATAACCATAATTTGAAAAAGCTACAAGAGGTTAGTGAACGAGAAATATTGAAGGCGATGAAAGGAGTAGTAATCAATGACGACTTTATTGACTTTTAGGAATAATATCAAATCTTTTTTAGGGAATTATGATTTTGTAATAACCCCTATTGCAAAGGGTATTTTTTCCTTTCTTGTTTTATGGATGCTGAACAAACAGATGGGTTATTTTTCGGCATTGGATAATGGAGTGTTATTATTAGGTATTGCGTTTGTATGTGCATTTTTACCAGTGGAGATGCTAGCAGGAATCTGTAGTGTGATTGTTGTATTACATTCTATCAAGGTTTCAATTGATGTCGGTTTATTGGCATTAGTGTTGGTGTTGGTTTTCTACTGTGCGTATATGCGGTTTGCACCTAAAACAGGAATTATTATGTTTTTAATTCCAATATTATATTCCATGAAATTAGTGTATGCTGTACCAATCTTATTAGGATTTATCGTGGGACCAACGGCGATTATACCGGCAATATTTGGTGTCGTTTTATATTATTTTCAGGTGGGATTGGTTGATTTGTCCAATGTATTAGCTACTACAGTAGATGGTGAAGAAGCGGTACAAGGCTATCAGTATATAATCAATTTATTTGTGGATAATAAGTTTATGTTGCTGACATTTGTTGTGTTCGCTTGTGTTATTTTGGTAACCTATATTATTTATAGATTATCATTTAATAATTCATGGTTGGTAGCATTTATTGTTGGCGGTGTTTTGAATATCGTTTTGTTCCTAGTAGGTAGTGTAACGTTGTTGGTAGATGTTGAATTATCATCCGTTTTGATTGGAACGATTGTTGGAATTTTGTTAGCGGTTGTTTTGCAATTTTGCAAGGGTATTGTAGATTACCAACGAACAGAGCTATTACAGTTTGAAGATGATGATTATTATTACTATGTAAAGGCAGTTCCGAAGCTGTCTGTTTCGGAATCAAACAAGAATATTAAGCATATTAACTCGAAAACACATAATTAGATGGAGAGATAACAGTTGGAACAGATTTTAAATTATTTGAGAACCTATTTTGATTGGTTCTATATTCCGAGAGTGACAATTACAGATGTGATAGAGATTATACTGATCGCTGTATTAGTATACAATTTGATGTTATGGTTCCGAAAGACTAGAGCCTGGACGTTAATTAAGGGTATTGCGGTAGTTTTGCTGTTTGCAGGTGTTGCACTAGCATTTCAGTTTAATACCATTCTTTGGATTTTGGAGAATACCATTAATGTAGGTATTATTGCGGTGATTATCATTTTTCAGCCGGAGTTTCGTAGAGCGTTAGAGCAATTAGGTAGAAGGAATATTTTGCCGTCTATCTTTAACACAGATAATGTGGATAATGCTGACAAGCTAGATAAGAAGGTTTTGAATGAGATTGCAAAAGCAGCATATGCAATGTCAGAGGTAAAGACGGGAGCTTTGATTGTTTTAGAGCAAGAGGTGCGATTGGGAGATTATGAAAGAACAGGAATTCCGATTGATGCAGAAGTAAGTAGTCAGCTGTTGGTGAATATTTTTGAGCATAATACACCATTACATGATGGTGCGGTGTTGATTCGTAATAATCGTATTGCAAGTGCAACTTGTTATTTACCATTATCAGATAATATGGATATTAGTAAAGCTTTAGGAACTAGACATCGGGCGGCAATCGGTGTCAGTGAGGTTTCGGATAGCATTACGATTATTGTTTCCGAGGAGACAGGTGCAGTATCATTAGCGCATAACGGTACAATTGTACGTAATATATCAAGAGAACGTTTCTTGGAAAAGGTAAATGAACTTAGACATGATACAGTGACTGTTTCGAAGAAGAAGTGGTGGAAAGGTTTTGGTAAGAATGAAAAAACAAGGTCTTAATAATTTTGGATTAAAAATTGTTTCGATTGTGGTAGCAATTATTATTTGGATTGTAGTTGCGAATGTGGATGACTATAAAACAACGAAACAGATTTCCGGAATTGAGATAGAGTTTATTAATGGCTCAGCTATTACAGAAAAGAATAAAGTATATGAAGTGCCAAAAGGAACCACGGTGGATATTGTTGTCAAAGGTAAACGTAGTGTAGTTGAAGAATTGACCAGTGAAGACTTTAAGGCGGTGGCTGATTTGTCAAAAATGTCGGTGACAAATGCAGTTACTGTGGAGGTTTCTGCAGTTAGTAGTGCTATAGGTAAAGAATTGACAATTACGTATACGGATAATGCAGTTGTCGTGGTTGTGGAAGATAAGTTAGAAACGCAGTTTCCGATTACTGTTCGGACAACCTCTGAGGTTGCAGAGGGGTATGCAATCAGTAGCAAAACTGCAACACCGAATTTGATCACAGTAACTGGTGCAGAGAGTGTGGTTAATAACATTCGAGAGGTTGTAGTAAGCGTGGACGTTCGTGGGGCTAGTGAGAATATATCTGCTATTGCGCAACCGATATTTATTGATGGCAATGGGGAAGAAATCGATTCTGCCAAGTTTGAGTATGATGTCAAAGAAGTGGAAGTATTGGTAGAAATTATGAAGACAAAGGAATTGTCGGTGAAGGTTTCGCAGATTGGAAAACCACGTGACGGATATGCGATTGCCAGCGTAGATTATCAGCCAACCAGTATTATAGTTGTAGGATCTCCGGTGGATTTGGCGAAGATTGAAGAAGTTGTGATTGATGATTTAGATGTAGAGAATTGTTATAAGGATATTGAAACATCTGTGAATATTGCGGATTATTTACCTGCAGGTGTTACTTTGGTTGATGCAAATCCAGAAGTGGCGATTAAAATTGTAATCGAAAAAGTAGAGGAAAGAGAGCTTCGTGTAGAACCGAATGATATAATTCTTATTGGGAAAAATACGAATTATAATTATGTATTTAAGGGACCGATTACTTATAGCTTGTCAGTACGAGGTTTGAAGGCTGATATAGACGAATTAACGATTCAGAGTCTTTCGCCAAGTATTGATGTTTCTGGTAAAGGGCCTGGAACATACACATTTACTGTTACATTTAAGGATGCAAAAGGTGTAGAAGTGTTAGATACGATGACGGTGGAAGTGGAGATTCAACGTTAGACGTAATTTAGGAGGGGTACTATGGTAACACACAAGCTTGTAGTTGCCGAAATTGCTGGTTTGCATCTGCGTCCGGCAGGAAAGATCTCTGAGGTGAGCTTGCATTTTCAGTGTAAGGTTCAGATAAAAAAAGGTGATCAGATTGCAAATGCAAAAAGTGTATTGGGTTTATTAGCAGCAAGAGTACAACAAGGAGACGAGATCGAAGTTATATGTGATGGAGTTGATGAGAAAGAGGCTTTGAAGGCTGTAGTTCAAGCAATACAAGAAGGGTTTGAATTGCAATCTCAATAGAATGACAATTTTGTGCTGGGTTTAATGAGAAAAGAGGTTGGTATTATGTTACATGAGGATTCAAAAGATAAGATAGCACAACTTAAGAATATTATAGAACAAAGTGACAATATTGTCTTTTTTGGTGGAGCAGGAGTGTCTACAGAAAGTGGAATTCCAGATTTTAGAAGTGTAGATGGTTTGTATAATCAGCAATACAAATATCCTCCAGAGGTCATGGTAAGTCACAGCTTTTATAAAAGTAATACAGAAGATTTCTTTGAATTTTATAAAAATAAGATGATTGCGTTAGAAGCGAAACCCAATGCGGCGCATTTAAAATTGGCGGAGTTGGAGCAAAAAGGTAAGGTAAAAGCAGTAATTACCCAGAACATAGATGGACTTCATCAAGCAGCAGGAAGCAAAGAGGTTTTAGAGTTACACGGAAGTGTACATCGCAATTACTGCGAAAGCTGTCGTAAGTTTTATCCGGTAGAGTATGTGGTGGAAGCAGTGGGTATTCCGAAATGTATTTGTGGTGCAACGGTGAAACCAGACGTTGTTTTGTACGAAGAAGGATTAGATTATGAAACGATGCAGAAGACGAAGGAATACATTCGTAATGCGGAGGTTTTGATTATTGGAGGAACCTCCCTAGCAGTATATCCGGCGGCAGGTTTTATTGACTATTTTAGAGGCAAGCATTTAGTTGTAATTAATATGGATGATACTGCAAAAAGTGTCAGAGCTACATTGACAATCAATGAGCGTATTGGAGAGGTGTTTGAACAGTTATAGTGAATACAAAGTTTTGTTACCCCTTTTGTTTTAGAAGAAATTCAAACAAAAGGGGTTTCTTTTTATTCTTGAGTAATAGAACGAATTTCAGTTTTTCTAAAATTAAGAGAGCGATATTCACCAGGAGTTAATCCGGTTTTCTTTTTAAAGATTTCAGTAAAGTAACTTTGGTTTGGAAATGCTAATGTGGAGGAAATTTCAGATAAAGAGTATTCTGAGTATATTAGCATATTTTTTGCAGTCTCTATTTTCTGTGTTTGTATGTAGCTACTGACGGATGTGCCGATTTCCTTTTTGAATAAACGCGATAAATAAGAAGGTGTTAAATCTACATGGTTTGCCAGCATTTCTATGGTGATACGTTTATGTAAATGTTCGTAAATGTAATCGATACAATCTACGATTTGTTTCGAACATATCTTATTCTTTCTTAAATTCTTCATTCTTTTCGTATAGTCTTCGCACATGACAGGATGTAAATCGGATACGGCTTTAATGGATTTGCATGAATCAGCTTTTTGGATGTAATAATCACTTAAACTATATGCAGTGGCAAGGTCCATACCTCCTTCGATACAATAACGTGCAGTTAAAGCAGTGGTTACTACAAAATGATATTTGATGTTTTGTAAGTCGTTTTGTGAAAGAGTGCCAAGCCCAGCTTTGTTCATGAGTGGCTCCTTGCATAGCTCTCTGATTTTTTCTACGTTACCAGATTTAATAACAGAATAGAATTCTAATTCTGGATTGTAGGGTGCACGTATCATATCATTTTCTCTTCGTATAAATTCTTTGTAAAAAAGTTCCTTTTGAAATTCCATAATTGCCTCCGATTTGTATGATTTATACAAATTATATCATCATTTCAATAAAAAAGAAATGAAAATGATATATGGTGTGAGGTGTATCTGGTAAAAACAAGATACAAGCTTTTGGAACGAATATATTAAAAAGAAAGGAATGAAGATTATGAAGTTTGCTTGGAAGAGAATAGTTGCAACAGCGATGACAGTTGTTATGGTGGCTAGTATGACACCAATGACAGCAGAAGCAGCCACAAAGAAGGGTACGGTTCAGTCAGTTACAATCAAAAACCTGGATACCAAGACCCTTGTTTTGAAGAAAGGGAAAACGTTCAAATTAAAGGCAAAGGTTTCGGTGAAAGGAAAAATAAGTAAAAAGGTTACGTATTCTTCGTCGAATAAGAAAGTTGCAACTGTTAGTAAATCTGGAAAGATAAAAGCAATTAAGAATGGCACGGCAAAGATTACAGTTAAGAGTGTTGCAAATAGTAAAAAGAAAGTCACAATTAAGGTGAAAGTAGGTACACCGGTAAACAAGGTGAAGCTAAATAAGAAGAGTATTAATGCATATGTTGGCGATACGGTAAAATTGAATGCAACGGTATCACCGAAGAAACCAACGATTAAAAAATTAACATTTACATCAAGTAAAAAATCAGTGGCAACTGTAGATAGTAAGGGTACAGTTACCTGTATTAGCACAGGTAGTGCGAAAATTACTGTTAAGGCAACTGATGGTAGTGGTAAGAAGGCAACCTGTTGGGTTAAAGTAAAAGAGAATCCAAATACTTCAAGTGAAGATGGAAAAACAACGGAAGATGTAGCTAGCACGGAGACTACTACAGCTACCACAGAAAATAAAACGACAGAGAATAATACAACAGAAAACGGAAGTACCACACAGGAAAAAGATGAAAATGAGAATCCAAAACCTGAAACACCAACTACACCAGAGGTTGAAATGGGTGACGATTTGTCTTACGAAGGTTATACATTGGATTGGGAAGATGAATTTGATGGTACAGAATTAAATCGTGAGGACTGGAATGTGGAATTGCATGAGCCAGGTTGGGTAAATGAAGAATTACAGGAGTATGTTGATTCGGAAAAAAACATCTATTTAGAAGATGGCAAACTAGTATTAAATCCAGTGCAAACAAAGAATGAAGATGGAAGCTATTCGTATACATCTGGTCGTGTTAACACACAAAACAAGAAGACTTATACCTACGGTATGTTTGAGGTGAAAGCGAAGGTTCCAGAGGGAACAGGATATCTTCCTGCGTTTTGGTTAATGGCAAATGATGAAAATGTATATGGACAGTGGCCAAGATGTGGTGAAATTGATATCATGGAGGTTCATGGTAGCAATACAAAGAAAACCTATGGAACAATTCATTATGGTAATCCACATAAAGAGTCACAGGGAACATATTCTTTAAATAATGGAAGCTTTTCAGAGCAATATCATACATATACCTGTGAATGGGAGCCAGGAAAAATCACATGGTATGTGGATGGCTACAAATTCCATGAAGAAAATGATTGGTATTCAGCAACAGAAGGTGGTGGAACACTGTCTTATCCAGCGCCATTTGATCAACCATTTTATATTATCTTGAACTTGGCGGTAGGTGGAAGCTGGGTAGGTTACCCAGATGATGAGACATTCGTAGCAAATCCATATATGATTGATTATGTTAAGGTATATCAAAAGGATGGAGGTTATGATGATTCGAACGTGACAGCACCGGAAAAGGAAGAGATTGTTATCCGTGATGCAGATGAGAATGGAAACTATTTGCTAAATGGTGATTTCTCAGAGGTTGAGGATTTAGCAGATGAAAAGGTATGGCAATTTAAGACAGCAAACGAAGGAGAAGGAAATGCTGTCATTTCGGTAGGCGACACGACCACTCCTGCTATTGATGATAAATCAGCAATTGTAACTACAGTGAATGATGGTACTGTTGATTATTCGATACAGTTGTTACAAAATAATGTGCCTTTGATTGCAGGTCAGACGTATGAGTTAAGCTTTGATGCCTATGCATCCGCTGCAAGAAATATAAAGGTAAACAGTAAGGCTCCAAATCGAAGCTGGTATGCTTATTTAGATGAAACAGTAGCTCTTACAGCTGAAAAACAGACATTTACTTATGAATTTGATATGATTCATGCAGATGATGCAAATTGTACGGTAGAATTTAACATGGGTAACTTTGATTCTACAGATACCGTTGTGATTGATAATGTATCATTAAAAATTAAGGATGGTACAATTGATGAGGATGCAAGAAATGAAGTAAATAATCCTCCGAAATCTGCTCGTGCGGATGGTAACTATATCTACAATGGACAGTTCCAAGAAGGCGATAAGCGACTAGGTGATTGGGAGATCGCAGAAGATGTGGAGGCAATGGTTACATCGTTATCAGATGGAAGAAGATTAAAGGTTGTTGTGGCAGATGATGAACCTGTGACGATTTCTCAGAAGGCAGTTCCAGTTACAACAGAAGGCAAGTTTGCACTTAGTATGGATGCAGAGCTACCAGAGAATGGTAATATTACAGTGGACTTCTTAGGAGAAAGTTATTCGGTAGTTCCGAAAAATGGTTCTTATAATACAAAATTTACAACACCAGCGGTTATGGAAGATAAAACCTTCAAGATCACATTAAGTGGTGAAGGTACATATTACATTGATAATGTACGTATCGACGAGGATGCGTTGATTAAAAATGGTTCATTTAATGCAGCATTTTCTGGATTTGAACCATATGTATATGCTGGTGATATGGCATCTTATGGTGTTGATTCCTTGACTTATGATAATGCAGCAGCATTTGATATTAATAGAACTGGTGACCAAGCTTGGTATATTCAGTTAAAACAAAATGGTGTAGAATTGGAAAATGGCCAGTGGTATAGACTTTCTTTGGATGCAAAGAGTACGGTGGATAGAAAGTTGATGTTTGCAATCCAGAGGGATGGTAGTAAGCATAATGATGATTGGACCCCATATTCGAAAGAAGAAAAGGTTGATTTAACAACGGAGTGGCAAACATATAATACAGAATTCCAAATGACACAGGATACAGATTTAGAGTCAGTGTTAAGCATCTCTATGGGCGCTGTTGGTGGTGTGGCTGTTGATAAAAAGCATTCGATCTATATTGATAATATTGTTTTAGAGGAGATTGAGGCACCGGAAATTCAGATTCCTTCTGTTGCAGCAGGAGAGAATCAGATTAAGAATGCTACATTTGATGATGACTCAGTATGGATTTTAAATACATGGGGGACTGGTGCGGCAAATAAGTCAGTTACCGATAATGCAATGGTGATTCAAGTTGCTGATATTGGAACAGAAGATGGTCAGGTTGCGTTACAGCAGAAAGGGCTAACTCTGGAAAAAGGTGAAACATATACATTGTCCTTTGATGTTACATCGGATGTTGCTAGAGATTTGAAAGCTTGTTTTATGACAGAAACCTATGGCTGGTATGGTGGTAAGGTATTTAATTTACCGGCAGAAGAAACAAAGCATATTGAATGGACCTTTGAAATCAATGACACAATTTCCGACCAGATAGTTGATATAACAGATAATATTGTTCTGGGCATTCATTTGGGTGATTTAAAAACAGAAGGTACTGCTACGGTGGGAACGCTCGTTTTTGATAATTTCAGTTTAGTAAAATTGGAAACAGCAGAATAATTATGAGAGCCGAATCTTTTTTAGGATTCGGCTCTTGCTGTATAAGAAGATTTTTTGTTTTATTGTTGTATTTGTTAATGAATATGTCAATATTTCATTATAAAGGATATGATTGTGATATAATGTGGATACGGGTTGTGATATACTTCGATTATCATTTACTTAAGAAATATTGGAATAGGTCAGAGAAAGGAGATCTTATGAAGTTAGAACACGGGATTAATTTAGGTGGTTGGTTGTCGCAATGTTGTCATGAGGTGGAACATTATGAAACATTTATAAAAGAGGAAGATATTAAACAAATTGCGCAGTGGGGTATGGACCATGTTCGTGTTCCGGTTGATTATGAAGTGTTAGAAACTGAACAGGGGGAACCGATTGAAAAAGGCTATGGATATATTAGACAGGTTTTGGATTGGTGTGTGAAATATGAGCTCAATGCAATTATCGATTTGCACAAGGCTTATGGTTATGATTTTAATGATGCTGGAGATGGAGAAAAGAATAATCTATTTGCAAGTGAAGCATTACAAGATCGTTTTGTACAGCTGTGGGTACGCATTGTAAATGAGTTTGCATCCTATGATAATGTGGCTTTTGAGTTGTTGAATGAAGTAGTGGAAAAGGAGAATGCAGATGCATGGAACACTTTGATTAAAAAGACGGTTACGGCAATTCGTGATATAGCAAAGGAAGCTCCTATTATTTATGGTGGTATCCAGTGGAATAGTGTTAAGACGTTGAAGTTATTAGAGATTCCTGAGGATGAGAACATCATTTTTACATTTCATTTTTATGAACCGCTTTTATTTACGCATCAAAAGGCATATTGGGTACCGAATATGGATCCGAAGGAGGATATTTTCTACCCAGAAACTATGGAGTATTTCTGTGAGAAGTCAAAGATATTAGGTTATCAGGGTGAAGTGGTAACTAAAGCAGAGGCAAAAACTATGGGCGTAGAATTTGTCCGAGAAATGATACAGGAGGCAATTGACGCGGCAAAAAAAGCGGGTGTAGGCCTATATTGTGGCGAGTTCGGTGTGATTGATCAAGCGCCTCTTGCTGATACTATGAGATGGTTTCAGGATGTTCACGAAGTGTTTGAAGAGAATCAGATTGGTGGTGCAGTATGGTCGTACAAAAAGATGGATTTTGGATTGATTGATGAACATTATGATTTGATTCGCGATAAGCTGATTTCGCTTTGGGTGAAAGGGATATAAAGTTTAGTGAACGATAAATATATGGTGTTAGGACTAAGTCTTGGTTGAACAAGACTTGGTCCTTTTTTATTACTGATTCTGCCAAAAGTGTTATAAGCTATGCTTATGTTTTTGTAGCGCAAATGTTGGTTAATAAATATACACGAAAAATGTATATTGATGTATACAAACAAACGAAAAACCTTGTAAAATCAAAGAAAAAATATGAAAAAAATATCATTTTGGGGGTGTACAAACATAAAATTATGGTATATAATCTGCTTATGGAAAGTCGGTTAGCCATAAGGAGAGATTATATGAATGTCAATCTGGAATACTATAAGATTTTCTATCATGTAGCCACCGAACATAGCATCACTGGTGCTGCAAAGAAGCTCTGTATATCGCAACCTGCCGTCTCCCAAGCTGTGAAACAGCTCGAGCAGGGATTAGGGATTGAGCTTTTTACCAGACGTGCGAAAGGTGTCAGTTTAACCCGCGCTGGAACTTTACTGTATTCTTATGTCGGAAATGGTTATGAAACCATTTTAGCTGGTGAACAACAGCTGACTAAGATGATGAATTTGGAATATGGAGAGGTACGAATTGGTGCCAGTGATATGACTTTACAGTTTTATCTACTTCCGTATTTGGAGAAGTTTCATCAACTATATCCGGAGATTAAGGTTACAGTTACGAATGCCCCGACGCCACAGACCATTGACCACCTGAATCAAGGAAGAATTGACTTTGGGGTCGTGACCAAGCCTGTAGAAGTTGATTCACAATTTGACGTTTTCAAGGTTCGTAAGATTCAGGATGTGTTTGTGGCAGGGGATAGGTTCCAAGACTTACAAGGGCAAAAGCTTGATTATAGCATTTTGGAAAAATTGCCACTTATATGTTTGGAGGGAGATACCAGTACAAGAGCGTACGTGAATAGCTATTTGGAAAAGAATAACGTAGAGGTAACGCCAGAGTTCGAGCTTGCAACTAGTGAGATGATTGTTCAGTTTGCAAAGAGGAATTTGGGAATTGGCTGTGTTGTAAGAGATTTTGCACGGGAGCAATTGGAGAATGGTCAATTGTTTGAATTACAATTCAAAAAGCGGATTCCAGAGCGCGATATGTGTTTGATTATTGATAATCGGAATAGCATGTCTGTAGCGGCGACCAAATTGCGAGAATTGTTGGAGAGTGAAATGCTGCACGAATAAGTGCGAATCGTATAGCTATCAGGGTTTACAATGTGTTACAGATAGAGAATGGATATGAGCTTTGTAAGCTAGATAGCAAAGAAGAATAGGAATGTAAGAGAAGATCGAATAATAATGAACATTAATATAGGAACATTATAAAAGAGATATATTCCATGAAAGATAATAAGGAGGATTTAATAATGGAAGCAAATAACACATTTAAGTTGGTGAATGAATTAGGTAAGGAGATTACTTATGTAGGATTGAGTGTAGTTGAGAATCCAGAGAACGGACAACGGTATTTGATTTACACCGAGGCAGAGAATGCGAAAGAGACTTCTGGTAAACAGGTAGATTTATATGCTTGTATGTATAGTAAGGAAAATGGAAGAATAGTTCTTGATCCAATTACTACAGAGAAGGAAAAGACATTAATTAAAACATTTATTGAGAAGAATATTCGCGTTGCCTAATGTCCTCTCTTTTAAATGAACCAGATAGACCATTATCTGGGAT
>JAGAQX010000069.1 GCA_017622535.1 Lachnospiraceae bacterium
ACGAATCGGAGGAGAGTGTTATGGAGAATACAGTAAGATTACGCAGAAAGAATGAAACAATAGTGAAGATCATGATTATACTTTCTGTATTAAGGTTAATATTATCAATTATTGATAAGGGAGCTGTTGCAAGTGGTGGCTGGTTGATTACGCAGATTGTTTTATGTGTATTGACGGTGGCCGGTTGCGTTGCTATGAATATATTTTTATCAGATAGTGAGTTGGTAAGATTTATTGCTTGTGGCAGTGTCATTTTTACAGCCGCAATATCGGTATTTAATCATGGCAATATATATGACATGATACCGTTTTGTGCGGTTTTAGTAGCCACATTATTATATTTAGAGACAACTTTTACAGTGGTTTGTGCTGGTATTATGGATGTGTTGATGTTGATTAGAGCAATCGTGTATTTCGTTGGGAAAGACACAGACATGGGAGTTGCTTGGATTTTAGTAGTGCTTATATTTGCTGTAATGGCGTATGCGTTATATTTAACGGCAGAGAACGTAGTTCGTGAACAGCAAACAGACCAGCAAGAGATCAAGTATCATTTGATGTATCAGGAAGAAATTACCCAGAATATGGTAGATGTTGTGGAAAAGGGTAATCAGCATATCGAATTGTTACAGTCGAAGTTAGATGGATTCCATGATGCAACAGAAGAGGTTGCACGAAGTGTTGATGCAATTTCGCAGGGTGTTAACGGAACCGTTCGTGATATGGAGAATCAGACCACTATGACAGCGCAAATTCAGGGTGTCATTGATAATTTGATTCGGGTGAAGGATCATACATTAGATTCGGCAAAGGAAGCGGTTGCTGCGACTGAATCAGGTGGACAATTGGTAGAACAGTTAAAAGAGAAATCAGATGCAATTTCAGTTGCAAACCAGAGTGTAACAGAAGTTGCCCATGAATTACAGGAAAAGATTAGTTCAGCGGAAGAGATTACTCAAATTATTTATCAAGTATCTTCTCAGACTAATTTACTAGCATTGAATGCTTCTATCGAGGCAGCAAGAGCAGGAGAGGCAGGAAGAGGATTTTCAGTAGTAGCAGATGAGATTCGAAAACTTGCGGATAATACAAAACAATCGATTGATAAGATTACTGATTTGTTGCAAGGTGTTACGAAACTTGCAGATCAAACAACGGCGTTAGTGATGAATTCGGTACAGGCATCCGATGCACAGGCGGAATATATCGATGAAGTTACAGCAGCATTTAGAAGTATTGCAGATGTAGTTGAAGTTTTGAATAATAATATGACAAGCTTAGATGCGTTGAGTAATGATTTACATGAGAGTAATAATGTAATCATTGACAGTTTGGCAAATCAACAAGCTGCAAGTGAGCAGATTGCTGCTAATGCGATTTCTTCTGCAGAGTTGAGTGAGTGCAATTTGGAAGACTTAGGAGATGTTATTTCTGAGTTGAATGAAATTGCTGATATTATTGGAAGTTTGAGCCAGATGGAAGGAATGGAAGGTGCAACAAGCAATGAGCCTGTGGCTCCAGCAGTTGGTGGCTTTGTACCACCAAGTGCAGATATGATGATTTCACCAAGCGGTGCTAGAGTACCGATACCTGAAGGAATGATGGGAGAGGCACCAAGCGGCTTTGTACCACCAAGCCCAGAGAGTTTGATGGGAGAAGCGCCAAGCGGCTTTGTACCACCAAGCCCAGAGAGTTTGATGGGAGAGGCACCGAGTGGCTTTGTGCCACCAAGCCCAGAGAGTTTGATGGGAGAAGCGCCGAGTGGCTTTGTGCCACCAAGCCCAGAAAGTCTGATGGGTGATGAAGAATATTCAGAAGATGAGATGGAAGAATATTTAGAGGAGTCTGAAGAGGTTATGGAAGAGGAACCAGAAGAGGACTTTGAAGAAGCTGTGGAAGAGGAACCGGAAGAGGACTTTGAAGAAGCTGTGGAAGAGGAACCAGAAGAGGACTTTGAAGAGGCTATGGGAGAGGAATCAGAAGAGGATTTTGAAGAAGCTGTAGAAGAGGAACCAGAAGAGGATTTTGAAGAAGCTGTAGAAGAGGAACCGGAAGAGGACTTTGAAGAAGCTGTAGAAGAGGAACCGGAAGAGGACTTTGAAGAAACTGTGGAAGAGGAATCGGAAGAGTCTATGGAAGAGGAATCGGAAGAAGACTTTGAAGAAGCTATGGAAGAGGAATTAGAAGAAGAATCTGAGGAGTCTGAAGAAGAATATTCTGAGACTGAATAAAATTTTCAATTGGACAAAGGGACTGTGGAGAACAGTCCCTTGTTTTATGATTAGGCGATGTTTTTGTTGCTTATCAGAGATAAAATTCGAATATGAATTTTGAATGTGGATGGAAAGAGAGTGTGAAACATGTTTCGTGTTTGGGGAAAAATAATGAAAAAGAATCGCTTGATAAAGGATACAGTTGTGGAGATAGAGGATTACTCAATATCTCGAACACAAAAGGTTTATCAAGCTTTAGAAACAATGTGCTACGAATTTGATTTGGCAAAACCAATTTGGCTAGAAATTAATAAGAATGATTTTATTCGATATGCAAGAACACGATTTACCCAAGATAATTTTATAGAAATGATTGAATTTGATTATTTGGATTTTCAAGTAATTGAAGAAGAATATTAGTTTTTGATGAGTGGATTATAGGTCAATATAGATTGGATGCTAGTATATTTTTAAACACAAATTAAAAACAGTCCGGTCACAATTTAGTCACAAAAGACTGATACTATGAAAACGTAGTAAATACAAAATAATAATTATAATTTATATAGTGAAAGGTGGATTACGAGTTATGGATAATGAAAATAACAATATGAATCCGGATACGACGTATCATTACGGACGCAATGAAAGTCCATATAGTAAAGAAGATGTGTCTGGTCGTGATGTAGAGGAGAAGAGTGTTAATACTGTTGATTATGGTCAGACGAACTTTGAGAAGACTGAACAAACAGGGAATCCTTATCAACAAGGTGCAGTATACGGACAAGGAATTTATATGGGAAATGATTTTAAAACTGCAGAAATGAATCCTTCCTCTCAAAAAGAAAGAAAGAAAAAAGAAAAGAAGGAATCGAGTGGTAAGTTTAAGAAAGCAGTCAAATTTGTTTTTGCTGCAATTCTATTTGGGGTAATCGCTGGAGGAGTTATGTTTGGTGTGAATGCATTAGGCAACAAGATATTAGGTACGAATCCAGATACCAAACAACAAGTTGCAACTGTTGCGGCTATTGATACTACAAGCAAAGAAGCGTCAACGAACAATGTAGCGGATGTAGCTGAGGCAGTAATGCCTTCAATTGTTGCTATTACTAATACATCTGTTCAGACAGTTCGCTCGTGGTTTCAATCATATGAACAAGAGGTTAGTGGTTCTGGTTCAGGAATTATTATTGGACAAACGGATTCTGAAATATTAATCGCAACGAATAATCATGTTATCGAAGGTGCAAATGAGCTTACAGTGGCTTTTTTTGATGAAACGGCAGTACCCGCTACTATCAAAGGCGCAGATTCTTCTATGGATTTAGCTGTTATTTCGGTTAAAAGAAGTGATATGGAATCGTCCACGGTTGAGTCTATTAAAGTTGCAGCATTAGGATCTTCGGATGATTTACGTGTTGGTGAATCTGCAATTGCAATTGGTAATGCACTTGGATATGGCCAGTCAGTTACAGTAGGATATATCAGTGCTGTTAATCGAGAGGTGGATGTAGAGGATACCAATATGACATTGTTGCAAACAGATGCAGCAATTAATCCTGGTAATAGTGGCGGTGCATTGTTAAATGCGAATGGTGAAGTGATTGGCATTAATACAGTGAAATTTGTTGATAGCACCGTAGAAGGTATGGGTTATGCAATTCCAATATCTACAGCGATTCCGATTATTAACGATTTGATGAATCAAGAGGTGATTGAGGAAAGTGAGCAAGGTTATCTTGGTATTCAAGGAAATGATATAACAGAGGAGTATTCGCAAGGCTTTAATATGCCTAAGGGTGTATATGTTGTGAAGATTTTAGAGGGTTCACCAGCAGATGGTTGTGGTTTGAAAGCAGGTGATATCATTACTAAATTTGGTAACCGAGATATAACCAGTATGGAAAATTTACAGAATATTCTTTCTAGCAAAAAAGTTGGTGATGAAATAGAAATGATTATTCAGCGCAACACGGAAAAAGGTGATTATGAAGAAGTGAAATTAACGGTTGTTCTTGGCGCTAAAAAGGATATGCCAGAGCAGGAAACAGAGAAATCATCAGAAGAAAAGATTCCAGAACAAGAATATCCAAATCAAACTTATCCAGAAGATTTTTATGACCCATTTAGCGATTTCTTTTATGGATGGTAAACGAATGATTATAGACCGAATGACATGATGTGTGTCATTCGGTTTTTTGTGTGAAAAAATATTCACTAGTTTTTTTGTTAAAAAGTGTTATAATGTAACTAATTGTATATTTTAATGGGATATTTAAAATAGATATATATATTGGGGAATGTTATGAGAAAGAGAAAAAATATTGCACTATTTGTTGCTATGATTGAAAATGAAATATCGTCTTTAATCTGTGAAGGAGCACTTTTAGCTGCAAAAGAGATGGATGTTAATTTATTTATATTGCCAGCAGGTGTTATTGGTGCTACCTATGATGATGTGGAAGCAAATTTTTATAGGTACCAGTATAATACCTTACTTTCTTATGCTCAGAATAAGGATATTGATGCAGTTGTTATGGAGTATGGTGTTATTACCTCGTGTATGGCTCCAGAAGACAAGCCAAATCTTTTGAAACAGATGGGGGATATGCCTATTATATTGATTGCAGGCGAAGAGGAAGGTTATTCAAGCATTTGTATTAATAATCGTATCGGAATTGAGAGTGCAGTGCATCATTTGGTTCGAGAACGAGGATGCAAAAAGATAGGTTACGTTAGTGGACCGGTGGAGACAAGTCAGGATGCAAAAGAACGTTTAGATGCATACCGCTTTGCAATGCAAGAGAATGATTTGCAAGTGGATGAGAGCTTGATTGCATATGGTAATTTTTCGGAGTTTAGTGATGAAGCAGTGACAGCATTGTTAACCAATCATCCGGATGTAGAGGCTTTGGTGTTTGCGAATGACCATATGGCAATTGGTGGTTATCGCGCGATGCGTAAGTTGGGATTGGAACCAGGAAAGGACATTTTGGTTACGGGATTTGATGACAGTCCGATCGCGTTATCCTTGAATCCAAGATTAACAAGTGTCAAATCAGATATTAAAGAGATTGCTTATTCTGCTGTTATGTCCAGTGAGGATTTAATTGAAGGAAAAGAAGTTCATCGTTTGGTGGATTCACACTTGATTGTGCGTGAGTCGAGTAATCCAGATGTAGCATCAGGATTGACGATGACAACCAATAATATGGATGAATTAAGAAATGTTACTCGCGAACAGCTTAAGGAAGACATATATAAGAAGTTTTTTAATATATATTTCGAAAACAGTGAATCTTTGTATATGAAGAATGTATATGAGAAATATTTTGAGTATTATATGCATTTAGTTAATGATGAAGGGGAATTGAAGTTTGATGAACAGGAATTCCTTGAACAATATAAAGAGTTTAGTTTGATCTATCAAAAAGGTTATGTGGAATTAGGTCAATTCTTTGCTATGACATATCTTATGCAGACATATTTAAATCATATAGTAAAGAAAGAAGACGACCGTTTGATTTTGCAACGTGCAATGATGGCGAGTAACCAGGTATTAATGGATTTGATTACTAGACAGAAATCAGCTGAAAGTGATACAAACAAGGAATTTGAGATTGTGTTGTCTTGTGTTACGCGGGATATGTTGCAATTTTCAAAGGAAGAAAAGAAAAAATACGAGACGGTTATTACGAAGTTTCAAAGGTTGAATTTTTCTTCTGGATATCTTTACACCTATTGAAAAGGTATAGAGCATGTAAGAGACACATGGTGGTGCGCACCGGAGTGGATGTATGTAAAAGGATATCATAATGGCGATGAAATGCATTTGTATAAAGGGAAAGAGAAGAAGATTAAGTCAAATTCGATATTCTCAAATAGTTTGTTGCCTCAAGATAGACGATTTGATATGTTAGTATTGCCAATGTTTTCAGGTGAGGAACAGTATGGCTTGTTGTTAGCGGAGACCAGACAGGAACATTTTATGTATGCAACTCAGATTGCAAGTCAGGTTAGTGTTTCTATTGAAGTGTTAGAAATTATTAAGAAGCAGAATGCAATCAAGAAAGAGTTAGAACGTAATCTTGCTGAGACAGTTGCTAATAACCGTGTGTTGGATGAGATGAGCCGTTCAGATCATTTGACAGGTGTTTTGAATCGTCGAGGATTTTTGAATACAGCTAGACAAATTATCGGTGATGAAGCGAACTATGGTAAGAGAGCAATTGCAATCTATGCGGATATGGATAATCTGAAGATTATCAATGATGAGTTTGGTCACGATGAAGGTGATTATTCACTTAAAACAATTGCACAGGCGTTGACAGAATCCTTCCGTCAATCAGATTTGGTTGCGCGAATGGGTGGAGATGAGTTTGCAGCGTTTGCTAT
>JAGAQX010000070.1 GCA_017622535.1 Lachnospiraceae bacterium
AAAAAACAGGCATTGCCTGTTTTCTATTATAACGATTTTGATAGGCTTCGTAACCTCTAGATATAACGATTTTGTTTCTGCTTCGTAACAGCTTTCAATACGATTTTGGTAGGCTTCGTAACCTCTATTATAGAATGAAATTCTATGTTCAGATTATATTTTATAAAAAATAGTATGTCAACTGCATTTTACAAATATATAATCAAAAATACTTCTCCACCACTTCCAACAACCCATCCTCGTCATTGGTCTTCTTCGTTACCACATCAGCAATTGCCTTTACCTCATCCTTCGCATTCGCCATAGCAACACCAACACCTGCATATTCGATCATGGACATATCATTGAAGCCATCTCCACAGGCAACAGTGTCTGCTTTATCCACACCAATAATTTCAAACAATCGATCCAAAGATGCCGCTTTATCAACACCTAATGGCATCGCCTCCACAAAGAAGCTTTCTGATCGATATACACTAAGTACACCATCGTATTTTTGTGCCAATTCCTTCTCATAGTTAGGAGCTACATCTTCTTTTGCTGTAAACAAGCATTTATTGATATCAAAATCGACATAATTTACAAAGTCATCCACCTTCTCTAATTCCATCAGATTCAAGCGCGCTTCAAACTCCATATACTCATCAATTCTAGTACCTGTAATCACCTTGTTATCCTGATAGGTTACAAGTCCCATATCATGTTCTACTGCGTATTCATAAAGTGGTGCAATACACTCCTTCGGAAAGCACTGCTGGAATACCACTTCCTTCGTCTTCACATTCACAATTCTAGCTCCATTAAAGCAAAGAATATATCCACCAAACTTTTCTAACTGTAATAAATCAGAAACCTTCTTAATACCATGAGTTGGTCTACCGGATGCCAATACAATCGTGTGACCAGCCTCCTGAAGCTTAAGCAATGCCTCTAGCGTCTTAGGTGTAATCTCCTTCTGACTATTGGTCAATGTTCCATCGATATCTAAAATCAAAACTTTTCTTTTCATAATAAATCTCCCATCTTTACTTTAACAATCACTTTATAAATATACAATCAATTCTAATTCTTATTTTAAACAATGCTATTCTACACGAAAAAAAACTGTGCGTAAAGTCCACACACAGTTTTTATCACAAATTCTTGAAATCATTAACTATTATTAACATGTTTAGAATAACATATTAACAACCTGCAATCATTAACATTTCATCTAAAATTGCCTTTGCCACATCATCCTTGGACAACAATGGCAATTCTTTTGTCTCATCTTTTTTAATCAATGTCACCACATTGGTATCAGTACCAAAACCTGCACCTTCCACTTTAAGATTGTTAGCCACAATCATATCTGCATTTTTATTAGTCAACTTCTTTGTTGCATTTTCTAACAAATCCTTAGTCTCCATAGCAAAACCACAAATCACTTGACCTGCTCTCTTATTCTCACCTAAATATTTTAGGATATCAGTTGTTCGAACAAGAGATATACTCATATCATCATCCGATTTCTTAATCTTATCTTCTGCAACTGTAGTTGGTGTATAATCCGCAACTGCTGCTGCTTTTATAATAAAGTCAGCATCTACTGCATGTTCCTTCACTGCCTCGTACATATCCTTTGCACTCACAACAGGAACTATCTGTACAAATGGCGGCTTTGGTGTAGCTGTTTCACCAGTTACTAACACAACCTCTGCTCCGCGCTCCATAGCACATTTTGCAATGGCATATCCCATTTTACCAGTCGAATGGTTCGAAATATATCGCACCGGATCAATAGCTTCTCTCGTAGGGCCAGCGGTTACTAATACCTTCTTGCCTACCATATCCTTTTCATAATGCAACTCTTTCACAATATAAGATAATAACACTTCCTCTGATGGAAGCTTACCCGCTCCGGTATCACCACAGGCAAGATAACCAGTAGCCGGTGTAATAATCTCGTATCCGTAACTTGCAAGTTTCTTCAAATTATCCTGGACAATTGGATTTTCAAACATATTCGTATTCATTGCTGGCGAAATCAGCTTTGGTGCCTTACACGCCATAATCGTTGTAGTAAGCATATCATCTGCAATACCACCCACAATCTTTCCAATCACATTGGCAGAAGCTGGAGCAACCATGAAAATATCTGCTCTTTGCGCTAAAGCAACATGTTCTACATTAAATTGAAAATTACGGTCAAACGTATCCACTAAACATTTATTACTTGTCAATGTCTCAAATGTAATCGGATTAATAAAATTCGTGGCGTTCTGCGTCATAATAACATGCACATCTGCATGCAACTTCACTAGCATACTTGCCAAATTTGCTATCTTATAGGCTGCAATTGAACCTGTGACTCCTAATACAACTGTTTTTCCCTGTAACATACCTATCTAACCTCGCTTTTTAGACTTATCTTTGATACCCTATATTTTACCATAAAACTATAAACCAACCATATTTAAGAGATAAATAATAAGACATGCTGCTACAAATCCCAAAACAAGCATAATTCCGTTAATAGTAACCGAAAATGTTCCGTTATCATTCTTTACACGATTCGCAAAAAAACCAAAATACACAATACACAAAAGAATCGCAATCCCCGCAACAATCTGAAGTGTCCCCATTTTGTTAGCATTCAAATCAAGATAATAGCTTTGTTCTACCTTGATACCTTCTGCTGTAAATGCAGCTACAATATCTGACATTAATTCACTCTTCACCTTATAATCCATCTCACGAACAATACCTCTTTCTTGTAAAGAGACTTCCAACCAGTCTGTGCTCGCATATAGCGTATCCCATTTCTTCGAAGCACGAATTGGAACTACACTCGTTCCATCCTCTGAAACCATCAAATAAAAATGCTCAGTTCCTGCCGGAATAAAATTGATGGTATGCTTTAACTCACCAACCTCTGGTGAAATACAGGTAATGGTTCCTTCATATACATCACCCTCCACAAGATCCGTAAATGCATCTTCCATAGAATGTACTGGTGCAAAAAATAAAGCCTTCGCACCTGAAACCAAGCACCATACAGCAATACCAATAAAGATAACAAGCCCTAAAGCAATCAATACCTTATCTTTCAAGCTCTTTTTCTCTGGTTCCTTCACAGCAGACACGTATGGTGTCTCTTCTACTTCATTCGAAAAATTTTGATTATATAAATCATCATATTTTCCAAATTCATTTTCTCTAACATCACTTTCATTCATGCTATTACTCGTAAACATATTATTATCTTCTGTTTGTAAATTCATATTTCTTCTCTCCCCATTATTAACATTATCCTATTATACATCATGAATACTTTGGACTCAACACTCCATATTTCTCATAGCGTGACACTTCTTGAATATGATTCTCCTCATCCACAAATACCACATGTGGTTTGTGCTCCTTTGCCTCTTCTGGTGTCATCTGTGCATACGCCATAATAATCACATGGTCACCGACTGCAACCTGGCGAGCAGCAGCACCATTTAAGCAAATCATACCACTATTTGGCTCACCTGCAATGGTATAGGTTTCAAAACGATTACCATTTTCTACATCCACAATCTGTACATATTCATATTCTAAAATTCCAGCAGCCTCCATCAAAACAGGGTCAACAGTAATGCTACCCACATAGTGAAGCTCAGCCTGTTTCACTGTAGCACGATGAATTTTTCCTTTTAGCATATTTACTAACATCGATCTAATTCTCCTTATATACGGTTTTTCTTTTGTTATCAACACTCAATAACAATCAAAAAACGAATTTTACATGATTTATCATCTTTTATCTGTATTATCTTCTCATCATCTTCCTAAGAGATAACTACAAAATAATACGATTATCAATCAATCTTGTGGTTCCAATATATACCGCAATCGCAATCAAGACTGCACCCTGTACCTTTTCAATTGGTTGGATTGTATCAAAGCTTGTCACTTCAACATAATCAATTTTTGCTAGTGGACAGGTATTAAGCTTATCTGTAATAATCTGCTTAACTTTGATAGCATCAGTCTCACCGCTTTCAATCGCCTGCATCGCTAAGTCTAAGGACTGATTCAAAATCACTGCCTGTCGTCTCTCTTCCTCTGACAAATATGTATTTCTTGAACTCTTTGCCAAACCATCATCCTCACGAATAATTGGACATCCAATAATCTCAATATCAAAATCCAAGTCAATTACCATACGACGGATAATGGCAAGCTGTTGCGCATCCTTCTGTCCAAAATATGCTCTATGAGCTGGAATAATATGAAACAGCTTTGTTACTACTGTCTGCACACCTCTAAAATGTACTGGACGACTAGCACCACAAAGCTTTTCTGGTAATGTATGCATATCTACATATCCACAGAAATCCGGACCATACATTTCTTCTACTTCCGGATGGAAAATAAGGTCCACTCCA